>JANOCH010000445.1:0-3432 GCA_031412015.1 Chitinophagaceae bacterium | reverse complement strand
TAGCCCTTGCTTCACCCTTATTGTCTGTTTGTTCCTGGAAACCTACTGCATCCGCATTGGCTTTTCGTATCGATTCGAGTTGAAACCTGATCGAACTGTCTTTTGACATACCACATCCATCACCGCCATGCCAGAGATTAAAACTCATTACCCTGATTGTTTTATTGTCGCCTGCCTGAGCAATAAGTTGTAACGGGAACAACATTGCTCCCAACATCAAAATCCGGTTCACGAAAAAACTATTCATCTGAATGTAATTTTTTTACTTCAAAAAAAGACAGGCCCGCAGGCCTGCCCTTTTTCCAAAACTAACTGCTGCTATGTGAAATCGTTGCTTACTGTTTATTGCAAAATCCACATCACTCCATTAACATCATCGTTGCCACTATATTGACTTTGCACTGCGGCTTCCACGTTCGCATTATTATAATCAAACTCACTTTGAGGGTATAACCATCTCTTTGGCACCTTGCCATTGTTATAGGTTCCGGGTCCTACATTCAAGGTAGGAATTCCCGTACGACGCTGCTCAAAGAATGCTTCCCAACCCGATTGCATAAACAAAGCGATATATTTTTGCGTAATGATCATTGGTATCGCATTGGCCGGATTGAAAGCTACATTGGGTCCACCGAGGTAGGTAGCGATAGCCGCATCACTGATCCCATAGAATTTCATCGATGCAGTAATACCATTATTGTAATGCTCTTCCGCTGTTCCGGCACCGTTAACCCAACCACGCGATATCGCCTCCGCGATCAGGAACTCCTGCTCCGGATAGCCAACTAAGATCAATGGTTCATTTACAGGATTATTAAGATCGGGATAGCGACGATTGATCCTTGAAGCATTGGCGGAGGCCGTTTGCTGTTCTGCTACGGTAAGCCCCGCATTTACCCCGGCATAATTAGCATATACATTTCCCGGTAAACCACTGATAGGCTCGGCAAAAGAAAACAAACGGGGATCATTCCTCGCTTTTAAAATATCCGCCATTCCGGCTTCGATGGAAACCGCAGTACCAACAGAAAGACTGCCGCTGGTAGGATAATAATTAGAAGTAGCGGAAGAATTAAAAACGATTTGCCCATTGTCGGCTGGTCCTGTCATCAAAGGGTAAGTTGCAGGATTGCCGACAATATTTTGAAACTGTGTTTTAACATTCAGTTTTGCGTTCGCCTCTTTTTTACTCAAATGGATCAATACACGGAGGCGAAAAGCATTTACCAGCTTTTTCCATTGTGATGCTTTACCTTTATAGATAACATCCCCGCCAATATTTCCTTTTGCATCATCCAATATACTGTTGGCTTCGTCCAGCTCTTTTAAGATCCCAACATAAACATCTTCCTGTGAGTCATATTTTGGTTTGGTATTTCCTGTCAATGCTCCCAGTGCATCTGAATAAGGGATATCTCCAAAAGTTTCGGTCAATTGCGTAAAAAGTACCGCACGAAAAAATTTGGCAAGACCACGATAATTTTCTTCCCCTGTTTGCTGTGCCAGCTCGTCCATTTTTGTTACCTGCCGCAATATGTCAAAATTGCCAAAGCTTGAGCTTGTCCAGCTATAATCTACCGCGGAGTTTCCTCTCTCATAATAGGTAAGCTGCCGCGAAGCATAGGCAGGACCAGTGGGGTCGTAGTTAAAAACACTGATGGAAATATTGGTCAGCAGCAAAGACGCTGTTGCTGAGGACGGTTGATTAGGATTGTTTTGATAATAGTCGTGTTTCCTGCAGGAAGGCAATATTATCATCGCCAGCAATGTTGCAAGTAGTGATATTTTGATATATATAGGTTTCATAAAATGCTTTTTGGTGATGTTATATACTATCAGAATCTCAGGTTAAGGTTAAAGCCAATATTGCGATAAGAAGGATCGGCCAATGTGGTGCCTTCATATCCATCGGGGTCCATATAAGGAGCGTCACTCCATAAAGCAAGGTTGCGACCGGTAATGGAAAGACTGGCGCCTTGGAACGGTGTCCCTTTTATAAGATTCGGTGACGCATTGTAGGTCAAAGTGACTTCCCTCAGTTTTACAAAAGTTCTTTTATACATATTAGCATCCGGAACTCCATTTACGTAAGTGGCGAATACCCAGTCAATGTATTTCACTGCCTTCGTATTGGGTTCGAACTTCCTGGTGTCGCTGATGATATTGCCTTGTATGTCGTAGTCAACTGTTCCCCCTGTAACCACCACTCCCTGTCCTACATAAGTAGCATTACCATCGTATGAATCATCCCGGAATTTATTGGATGTTGCCGGGTGCATACCTCCTTCATACATTTTTTGCTCAACGCCATTGTACATCAACCCGCCGATCCGTCCATCAAAAGAAAATGCAAGACTAAAATTTTTATACGTGAGCCTGTTAATTGCGCCAAATTCCCAGTCAGGATTGTAATAGCCCAGGTTTACCACGTGGCTTATATATTGAGGATAGCCATTGCTTCCATACACAATTTGTCCGTCAGGTGAACGCTCCCAGGCCCAGGTCCGGTAAACATCCGTTCTTTCCCCGACTTTAACAGCATCACGGATATCTTCTCCGCCATAATAAGATTTGACTGTCCGGCGAAGACTGCTATAGTTAAGCGTTACATCCCAACGGAAGTCTTTGGTACGAACCGGCGATCCTGTTACCACTACTTCGATCCCTTTCCGGAATATTTCATCCGCATTTACCCGTATGTTGTTATAACCGGAAGCCTGTGAGATCGGGATGTCTTTCGGAAAATTCTTTTCCAGGTATTTAAACCATGTAAAATCTATCCCGATGCGGTTATTCAGGAAACGCAATTCCGTTCCATACTCTTGTGAGACAGTAGTTCTTGGATGTATAGACGGACTGATAATGGTGCCGGGCAAGTTGACGGAGGGAGACCCGTTCCAACTTGTACCCGACCGGTAAACCGGCAACGTGTAATACGGGCTTACGTCTGATGAAATATCCGCATAAGAGCCCCGTAGTTTAAAGTAGGAAATAAAAGACGGCAATTTCACTATTTCAGAACCAATGACACTTAATGAAACAGAAGGATAGAAGAAAGAATTATAAGGCTTCTGTAGTGTGGATGTCCAATCATTGCGCCCTGTGATATTAAGATAAACCATCGTTTTGTACCCGATATCAGCATAGCCAAAAACACTAGAGACCTGCGTCTCAAACAAGGTATTCCCTACATCCGGAACAGCACCACCAGTACTCAAAGGATTAATAGAGCTCAACAGGTTATAAGCCTTAGGTATCGTCAGTCCACCATTGGTACCGGCAAATGAAGACTTAGCCTGGCTATAACGATTACTGGCGCCCGCGGAAACGGTAGCACTGAAGTCTTTGAAAAAATTCTTTTTGTAGGTAAGCAATGCCTCCGTAGTGATCAGCAAGTTACTGTTGTTCCTCACACTATAATTTCCCTTTGGT
>JANOCH010000444.1:0-8573 GCA_031412015.1 Chitinophagaceae bacterium | reverse complement strand
TTCTTCTGCCAGTGGCGCTGGTTCCCCGGCAGGAACGATGTTTACCACTTTATTTCCCACCAGGCCATCAGTACCAATGGAGACAATAGCATTTTTCCGGATGATCGGTTCCATTTTTGTATCAATGATCATCGTTACCTCGATAACAGTATCACTTAGTATTTTAATTCTTTTAACCGTGCCGGCCTGGATTCCTGAAAAACGTACATTGTTACCGGCTACCAGCCCCTGTACATTTTCAAATCTTGCTTTTAGCACGTAGGTAGATCCGAATAAACTCCTGTTTTTCCCGATCATGTAAAGCAACAATACCAGGAATAATAAACCTCCGAGTACAAATAGCCCCAATTTTACATTACTGACAGCTCTTTTCGCCATAGTTATTATTTATTCAAAGAATTGTTTCACTTTAGTATCCGTATTTTTAGTTAACTGCTCAAAAGTGTCGTTTGCATAACATTTTCCATCTACCAATATCACCACCCGGTCGCTGGCCATACGTACGCAGTTCATATCATGCGAAATGATCAGTGACGAAGTGCTGTATTTTTCCTGGATCCCGATCATCAGTTCGATAATTTCTTTGGCTGTTATCGGGTCAAGTCCTGTCGTAGGCTCATCATACAAAATGATCTCTGGTTTTAAGATCAGGGTGCGGGCAAGGGCGATCCTTTTCCGCATACCACCGGATAGTTCGGCCGGCATCATATTAATAGTATGAGCCAGCCCCACATCTTCCAGGGCATCCAATACCATTTTATTTACTTCCTCCTGCGAAACCCTGATCCAGTGGCGGCGCAATGGAAATTCGAGATTTTCCCGCACCGTCATTGAATCGTAAAGCGCATTGCTCTGAAACAGGAAACCCACTTTAGCCCTTATCTTATCCAGCTCTTCGTTTTTTATGTCGGGAATGTTCTTGCCAAACATCTCAATGCTGCCTTTGTCGGGCTTTAATAAACCAATGATACATTTTATCAATACTGATTTACCGGAGCCGGATTTGCCAAGCACTACTACACTCTCGCCTTTTTTTAAGTCAAGCGTAAAATCTACCAGCACATGATTATTGCCAAAAGATTTATACAGGTGCTGAATAACCAAAACCGGTTCACCCGGTAATCGTTTGATGGTATTTACTTCTTGTTTTATTTCGGCGATCATTTTTTGCTTAAGTAAAACCCAATACATCGGCGATCTGTACAGCCAGCAGATCAATTATAAAGATCGAAATGGAGGACACAACCACCGCTGAATTAGCTGACCGTCCTACACCTTCGGTACCCTTACTGCTGTTATAGCCCTTATAGCATCCAATAATACCTACTGCAAATCCAAAAAAGAAACTTTTTACAAAGGCAGGTATTACATCATTGAAGGAAAGGTTGTCGAATACCTGCGTCCAGAATAAATGAAAACTGGTATTTCCGCGAATATTCACACCGAGCCAGGAACCATACAGGGAGATAGCATCTCCCAGTAATACCAGTACCGGCAGCATTAAAGTGGCAGCCAGCACTCTTGTTACAACCAAATATTTAAATGGGTTGGTACCACTCACTTCCATGGCATCTATCTGTTCGGTCACTTTCATAGAACCGAGTTCGGCGCCAATACTGCTGCCGATCTTTCCCGCAAAAATCAAAGCGGTTATTACAGGACCTATTTCCCTGACAATTGCAATGCCTACAATCGCCGGAAGCTGAAAGGCTACTCCATAATCTTCCATGGAGGGCCGCAATTGCATAGTTAGTACCAGGCCCATAATAAAAGCGGTAAGCCCTACCAACGGAAATGATTTGTACCCGATAACAAAACATTGCCTGATAAATTCGGCTATTTCGTAGCGGGGTTTAAACCATTGCTTGAAGAAACGGGCGGCAAACCTGGCAATATCTCCAGACTCAGTTAAAAATTTCATCGTAGATGTTGACGGCATAAATTATCCAACTAAGATTATGAAGTTAGCATTTTTTTGCGCCCCTCGCCTGTATTACTCCCTGGGTGAGTATTCCTCCGGAAGGTTGTTTGCGGAGTTATGTATTAGAATATCACACATCTCCAACGACCAGCACCCAGCTATCAAATATTTCGATTTTTATTTACTTACTCTATGAATGCAGTCAATGACCTCACTGATTATTGTCATCATTTATCTGGTAGTAATTAGTGGAAGAAGCCTATTGTGCTGCTTGTAGCCGAGCAATATCTGTTTTCAGCTTTTTGACCAGCAATTGTTTTAGGCTCAGTTTGTCTTTGATCCAATTTCTCTTCACTCTTTCCAATAGTTCCCGGTTGTAGGTGTTTAAACCGATGAGCCAGTATGATCTTAGTAATGCAATAGCCGTACACTTGTCCTGAAAACCTCCGAGTTCCTCCAGGAGTTGATCAAAATACTTTTCATCTTTTCCCTTCAGGATACTTGCGGATAGAATTTCACGTTCGACTCCCGTATAAAGTTTCAGGTTGTAGAACAGGTCTTTTAAATTTTTACGAATAAGGTGAACATTGTCATCACTAAAATGACCTGATGCGATAATGGCGTGAACAGCGGCCCATTTATGTTGTACAAAATTTCTGAAGCCGCTTAACGGAAACTCATCCGGTATAGCGGCATCCGTTTTCTTCTTACTGTCATTTACAGGATTTTCTAACAAAACTTCAGATAGCTCCGGTTTCTGGCTGTCCTTTTCTTTTTGCAGGAGCGTAAGATAGGATGTTGGTTTTTTTTGTTCCCCTTTTGTGGCGTCGGTTATCCGAAGTTGTTGCAATTGCAGATCACGGATAGATCCTGCAATAGTATAAACCTTTTTTAATTTTTTCGTAACGGTTATTTCCCCGGCGGTCCCTTTCTGCGCTGCCAGCATCCGTAAAAAAGCCCGCAGCTTTTTATACTCCACTCTGAATTGGTGTATGGTTTCCATATCAAAATCGTCAGCTATTTTTTTGATATGTTTTTTTATTTTCCGGTATTGAGTATTGGTGATATGTTTAATTTGCTCACGGTTCATTGCTGCAGGTATAAAAAATTATTTTCGGACTACTTCGTTTATAACCGCATAGAGCCTGTCTGCGTCTTCCTTTCTGCACAATTCCGTTCCTGGGTTCATCGTAGCCGCTGTGCCACAGGCAACACCATATCGCACAGCTTCTGGCAGACTTTTACCGCGGGAAAGAGAAAAAATAATTCCTGCGACCATGCTATCGCCTGCACCTACCGAACTTTTCTTAATGGCGGGTGGGGGAGTGATCATTTCATTCATATTTTTTGTTACAAGCATGGCGCCGGATGCGCCCATTGACACCACCATCACTTCACATTTCCCCTTTTTAATGATTTCTGTAGCGATATCCTTTACCTCACCCGGGTGTAATTCTTTTTTACCAGCCAGCGAACTTAATTCTCCGAAGTTTGGTTTAAGCAAATAAACCCCTTCATCTGCGGCTTGTTTTAATGCCTCGCCGGATGTATCAACAACGAATTTTGCATTCATACTTTTGGCTATTTTGGCCAATTGAGCATAAATGTCGAGCGGAACCCCCGGTGGTAAACTACCACTGGCGACAATAAATTCAGCATCTTTTATTTGCCCTGCTTTTTCAAGACATTGTTTCCATTCCTTTTCACTCAATTCCTTTCCCGGCATTCCAAAACGATATTGATTATTGGAAGATTCATCTAGGATAATAATATTCTCCCTTGTTTCATTCGCGGTTTCAACAATTAAGGAGGGTACTCTTTCCTTTTCCAGCAAATGATTAAAATATTTTCCGGTATAGCCGCCGGATGGAAAAATGGCGGTAGCATCGCCGCCTAGTTTTTTTATCGCTCTGGCTACATTGATGCCACCTCCGCCGGGTTCCAATTTCGGGGGCTTGCATTTTAATTTTTTTTCGGGAACTAAAGAAGCTATTGATGTACTCTTGTCAATACAGGGACTAAAGGTTATGGTGATAATAGAAGGCATGTGTCAATGAAAGGTTTCTTCACTTTCAAATCTCCCGGTTTTTTCTGTAATTACAATACGATAGACAATGGGCTTAATGCTTCCCGGTAAGCCCTGGTGAACTTTTTTTTCAGTTGTTTCAGGAGGAATGGCCGCCTCGCTTATTTTCACATGCATCATCCTGTCTACAAAAAGCTTCATGGCATAATAACGGTCCCGCTCGTCGGTCAATTCCTGGTATTCACCCCAGGCAATGACGCTTTTCCAGTTGGTAAAGCTTTTCATTTCATCCACTTCAAAACAGACTTGCGGGTTTTTTCGCATCATGTCGATCTTTAAACCCATCACAGAGTGAGCAATGATAAATTTGCCATCGTAAACGTAATTCACGGGCACGACGTACGTTTTTTTTCCTGCACTGCACCCAATCCGCCCCAGGACATTTTCTTTTAATACCGTTTCTATTTGTTCATGAGTTAGTCTTCCGATCATAGGAATGAATTCGGTACTTTAATAGAAGTAAAATTTATGTACGGAACTTTCTGCCTGCCGGGAGAAGCTTCCTTGTCATTAAACCCGGCCATGATATTAATGAAGCGCCATTACCGGTACATGACTATGCAATACCAATTGTTTTGAATGGCTCTTCAGCAAGAGTTTTTCCAGTAAGCCATGCCGCTTTGGTAATACGACGAGTAGGTCAATATTATTTTTTTCTGCGAATTCCATGATACCTTCATCCGTATTTTCATTGGTGATGAAATGATATTCCGGTTTCAACGCCGACAGCATTTCCTGCAGCAAACCTGATTCAAAAACCAGTTCGGGATTGAATACTTCTTTTTTTCCGGTGTTAAGCACATGCAATTCGGCATGAAAGTCATTCACCAGTGTTTTGATCTCGTCGGCAGGTGTGGTGTCTACTACTTTATTGAAGTCGCAGGCCAGGCCGATCTTTCTAACAGATGAAAATTTAGCCTGTGGGGGTACAGTAATTAAAGGCCATACCAGGTGTTTCATCGCATAAACCGTATGACTGCCGAACAACAAACGCTCTGCGGCGGTGGTCCCCTGGCTTCCCATTATCACCGCATAAGGTTTAATACGTTCGCAAACCGTTTTCAAATCCTGGAAAAAAGTTCCCATCCTGACTTCGGTGGCGATGTTTAGTTTACCGTTTGTTTTCCGGATCAAACGTTCCTTTAAATCGGCTATATTCCTTTCTGCATCCTCCATCAGGTCGCCGGGAGTCACTACTACCGGTATTTCGCTATAGCTAACCGGTATGTGATAAACATGCAGCAGTAATATATCCGCATTAATAGTTGAAGCCATGTCCGCAGCATAATTCGTTGCATTCAATGCAGCGGCGGAAAAATCGGTTGCTACGAGTATTGTTTTCATTGTTTTGTTTTTATTTTATGAGCAAAGCCTAATGTCTTGGGTAATAGTTTAGTTATTTCAAAAATATTTTACCAGGGCGATGTGATGATAGTCTTTCAGCACTTCCTGGTCGACAAACTCTACATCGCCTCCATTCTCCAGTACTTTTTCAATCAGGTCATCTACCGCGTCTTTTATATAAGAAAATTTATTGTATGGCTCCGTAGCCTTGTAGATGATATCTTCACTACCTCCGTGTTGTGCGGCAAACATGTAATTTTTTTCCACCACCAGTAAACGGCCTTTGTGACCCATGGCTTCACGCCACACATCCCTCATGCCAAACACGAGTTTCTTGCTGCCTGCGGCTTCATCCAATTGATTGAGAATATCCTTTTGCCTGACTATTTTCCAGTCAGCAATATGCGGTTCCAGTAATTTTTTAAGTTCCGGTATAGTAGCTTCTTCGTAATTGCCATGGACATAATCAATAACGGCTGCTGTATGTTTACTGAGTTTTTTAAAATGACCCAGCACCCTTTCGGCGCCTACGACGAAAAGCGGAAGTTGATAGGCGTTAAGAATAATGTCCAGCGAATTATCAATATGACGTAGGAATTTATCCATCATTATTTCTTTCCGGTCAGACTTATCTGAAAAATTGGCTACTCTTTCCGGCACTTCATTCCCATAAGCGGAAATCGACTCGGGTGTATCGGATACGATCCTGACAAAGGTGGCTGTATTGCCCAGGTATATGCGACTGACTTTATTGCTCAGCAGCAGTACCAGGTATTTGTGCAACTGCTTTTTGCTATACACCAGGTCACGGATCTCGAACGACTCATCTACAATGACCTTCTCTTCCACGCTAATATCCAGGTATAGTACTTTTTCGAACACCGGAGAAACATAGATGGCAATGCTTTTCTTATGTGTATTGAAATTCAGGTTTTGAATGATGGCTCTTAGTTTATGCATTACCAACTCACCTAACTCCCCCGGATAGTTTTGCAATAACTCCTGCTCCACTTTATCAGCGGCGGTTTTCAGCGAATGAGCTAATTCTGTTTTCAAACTCATTTTGGGCTCAAACGGTATGATGACAGACACGGCAGGACGGTAGTGTACCGCTTCTATTACTTCTTTTATCTCCTGGGTAACAACGGGGTTCATAGTATATCTTTTAGATACCGAAGCTACTTTTAAGTGTTTTCAAAAAAACTGACACTCATCACCGATAGCTTTGATTATCCTCAGTTGACAGAGAGTGATAGCTTATGCATTACCCGGATGACAAAGGGATGACCAGTTTCGGGCGTTTAAAACATTTCTTTCGAAGAATTATCAGGAAAGGAAGAAGTAAAATGGCGGGAATTGAAAAATAGCAGTTGCGTAGCAGCGCACTAATTTCCTTTTATTCTTTTGAGAAAGGACAGGGCTGATTGACGGTTCCATCCTGCAAACCTGCCCCGTTGCACTACGAGGGTATTATCTTCAGGGTGTTGCAGGAAATAATGAAAGGCAAATCTCCCCCGGGGATCCTGCCAGCCAATAACCTGGCCGAAACGGAGGTCATTAAACACCAACGTATCGCCCCAGCTCTCTACCGTATATAATTGCTGGGAAAACCGAATGAGCTCCTGCAGGTCTTCGTGATCTCTCATTGGTTTCAATAAAGAATCGTTGCGGGGGAAATATTGAAAATCGATTTCTTTCCTGCCGTCAAATAACGAACGAAAGCCTGTATAATAGCCGCTGTCGGTGCCGGCTACAACATACCACAACCAGTTTTGCAAAGGCGCCGGTGTGGTAAAATATCTTGTATAACTGATCTGTTGTTTTTGCAGGATATCTTTTACGTCCGAATCTATTTTAGCCTTGTTGACCAGGCAATACAAAAGATACAATCCACTTAACCCCAGGCCCATCCGCCACCATTTTTTTCTTCGGGGGGTCCTTCTTCTTAAATAAATAAGAGCGACACAGGCAATGCCCGGCCAAATGGAAAAAAATGGATCGGCGACATAGATAGCATTGAAAGAAATGCGTTGGTGGCTGAATGGCTCAAACCAGCCTACGCCATAATTGTTAAACGCATCAATAAAAATATGTATGAATATAACTCCTCCAAAAAATAAGATCCACTTGCTTAACCTGATATTATGTGGCCGGTGCCAGTGTTCGGCAAGCAAGGCCATCAAAGGAGTGATGATCGCACAAAATAAAAAAGAGTGAGTGAATCCCCGGTGGGCTAATAAATTGGACGTTGTATCCGTCCAGAATGCAGCTAAAAAATCTATATCAGGTACACTTTGCGCCAATGCTCCCCACAGCATTGCTTTTCTGCCCAATGTTTTTCCGGCAAACGCTTCGCCCATACAGGCTCCGAGGGCAAGGTGGGTGAGGGAATCCATAACTACGCCTTATCGCCGATATTTTCTTTTGGAAGTTGAATGTTTACTATTGATTTAATTTCTTCCATCAGATCCATCTGGGTTTTTTGAATTTCAAATAATGTTTTCATTTGTTCCGTCATCAGCAAGTCCAGCTTTCCATGCAGGTTGCGAACCTCTATTTCTGATTTCAGGTTTATCATGTAGTCGTTAACCGCCCGTTGCCTGTCCTTTTCTTCTTTGCGGTTCTGGCTCATCATAATAACAGGAGCCTGCAGCGCCGCCAGAGTTGATAGTATCAGGTTCAGCAAAATAAACGGAAATGGGTCAAACGATTTGCCTAGCAGGTATACATTGGCGACTATCCAAACGATCATAAACAACGCAAACGAAGCAATGAATTTCCAACTGCCACCAAAACTGGCCACCTTATCCGCTACACGGCTAACGAGTGGAGGGTTTTTATCTTCAAACTCCAGGAGCTTCTTCGATAATAGTTTTTCTTCTTCGATAGCTGTTTGTACAATTTCATTAAGCTTTTGAAGCTGCTTATTCTCTGTGTCAAGTAGCTGATCAAGTTTTACTTTAGACATTTTAATAGCCTGACGGCTGGATTAAGTTATTTTCCAAATTGTTCGTGGCCAACAATATTTCTTCACGGATACAACTCTATTTATTATGGGCGATAAACAAAGGTAATTTAACTTCTTTCATCAATATATCCGCCATGCTTTCACGAAACCAGCGACTAACGGTTCCCCTCCGGTAAGCTCCCAACACTACAAGTGCATTTTCTTCGGTTTGTTTAAGGTGTTTAATAATTTCTTCCTGCGCCCAGCCTTTTGTC
>JANOCH010000443.1:0-3127 GCA_031412015.1 Chitinophagaceae bacterium | reverse complement strand
CCCCTTTATCGCACCAAGGTTGAGAGGTACTGCCTTTTCTGCCTGCATGATCCAATGCATCATTTTCATCAAAAGCATGACCGGGAGTTGGCATCTGCCGGTTAGGATCCACAGCGCCGGGAAAACTATAGCGACCTATGTTTTCAACTCCACCTATTTGTGATGGCAGTTGTCTGGCCGCTTCGGCGTTATCAGGAAATAAAGATGGGATGATAATGACATTATAAAAAATGCTGTCACCCGTTTTCAATGTTTGCAGCAATTGTTTAGCCACTTCGATAGAGGATAATTCTGATCCATGCATACCTCCGACGATCAACGCTCTTTTATTGCTGGTACCCGGGAAAAAATAAGCTTCGATATTCCTGCCTTGTTGTGACCGTCCAAGAATAAAGTTAGTGGCTTTACGTTCGGTCAATATTTTATTCAACTCTTCAGAATAAAATGCATCGGAATTATTAACCATTGTGGTAACCGGGTTCTCAGTCTTACCGGCTGACTTTGTCGTCCCGCTACTACCGGCTGATGATAGAACAGTAAGGGCAATAAAAAGCAATATGGATGATTTGCATCGCATGAATTCTTGTTCTTATAACTAAATAATCTTCGATATGCCCCTCTCCCTGGGGTCTTAAAGGGAGAGGGGTGGCAAGTGTCCAGTTTATAATTTGATGAACTCTACCCGGCGGTTGAGCACTTTTCCTTCTTTTGTTTTATTATCGGCTAACGGCTGTGTTTCACCTTTGCCTTCGGATTCCAGGCGGGTGGCATCCAAACCAAATTCATTCACGAGCATATCTTTTACAGCTGCGGATCTTTTCTTTGATAATTCCATATTGGCCTTATCATCGCCATTGGCGCTGGTATGACCAATTACTTTGATCCTGATCCCCGTATTTTCTTTCAATACACCAGCGATCTCTTTTACTACAGCGTATGACTCCGGTTTGATCACCGCGCTTTGAAAATCAAACAGTATACCCGTAGTGGAGAATTTACCTTCTTCAACAAGTTTGTGACGTGCATCCGGTTTGCCGGTGGCTACTTTGATATTGCTGACATATACCGCATACTGATCTTCTTTATAGTTGGTATTACCTACTTCAAAGTACACCTGGTTCATGATCTCCCCGGCCGGTAAACCTTTGGGTATATCAAATAATTTTTCTTCATTCATCCAGATCCTGAATCTTTCTTTTTGCACCTGTATGGATACATGCACCGGTTTGCCATAGAATTTTTGCAACGATTCAAATGATTTGGCGTCGCCGATAAAATGTGATTTGCCGGCGAGGTAAGAATTGACCCTTACTTTGGAAGTCTTGAATTCACCGGGCATGATTGTGGTGACAACAGCGGTATTTCTTTTCTTGTCTCTCAGGAACTCGTTACCGTCGTTGGGTTCACCTCTTGAAGAAAATAAACCAAAATAAAATTCTGGATACATCCACCCGTTATTCTTTAAGTCCAGGATAACATCAAACTCAACCGTATAGTTTTCACCGAATTCTTTTTTGTTGCTGCTGAGATAAGTGAATGGTTTATGCAAACGCAGCCAGTTGCCAGGATATTTTTCAAAAGTGGTTACTTCTCCTGTACCGCTGGTGTTCCAGCCGGTTGGTAATTCAGCCAGAGCTTCACCTTCAAAATTGTCGTAGTATAAAATTTGATCGCCCGGGATGAAATCAAATTTCGAATATCCTTTCAGGGAAGGCTCTTCTGTATTTGCACCTTCTTTATTTTCTGATTTGCCAGCTGAGGGGGCAGATGGGGTTGGAGCAGGTTCGGTTTTTTTGGTGCTGCCTTCTATTTCATCAAGGGTTTTGTCTATCTCTTTGTCAACCTTATTGTCAGCCCTTTGTTTGGTTTTGTTCTTTACTTTGTTGAGTATGCCGTTAAACTGGGCATCAGTAGCAAAAGGTAAAACAGCTATAAGTAATACGAAAACGAGTTTCCGGTTCATAATGATAAATTTTAATAGTTGGGTCAAAACTATTGCCGCGATAGTCGGCGGGAAACAGGATGCTGTCCGAATTGTTTAAAATACCGGTTGAGTTGAAAAATCAGCGGATATAAAAAATACGGGTTTATCTTTCGGGTAATTTTAAATGAATTAAAACATTAGTACCCGAATAATTAAATTCATGGATATGAATAAGCTCCGGTTAATAGTAATGATCAGTTTTTTAATCGTTTGTAAAAATTCTTTTGCGCAGGAGGAATATTATTTCACCAATGGGTTAACAGTGAGTGGTATTCATCGTTATGGACGGGAGGCACTATATAGCGATAAATTAGCGTACCAGCTTTATACCAATACGATGAAGATGCCTGTTGAAGGTGGTTCATTGGGAATCACTAATAGCAGGGGAGAGGATATTAAGTGGCAGATCATAAGAGCCGATAGCGCCAACCGGTTCAGAAGCAGGGGCTTTGGATTTGGTGGCGGCGGAGGCTACATCTATTTTACGTATGAAGCTGAAAAGGACAAAACAGCGTTGCTAAATATAAGTGGCAACAGCGCTGTATTTTTTAACGGTGAGCTGCATGCTGGTGATCCATATAGTTCGGGTTGGTTGTATATCCCGGTAAAACTTAAAAAAGGATTGAATGAATTGTATGTCCGTTCGGGCGGACAAATGATAGTGAAATTATTGTTCCCGAAAATTCCTGTTCAATTAAATACTGGAGACCCGACGTTGCCTTTTATCGTCTTGGGCGACGCCAACAATTCATTGAAGGGAGCTATTGTTGTGATCAATGCTTCACCGGATCCAGTAAGAAATTATCAAATAAAAACTATGCTCGGCGCTAAAGAAGTAATAACGGCGCTGCCTGTTGTTCCACCAATGTCTACCCGTAAAATAGTTTTTGAGTTCAATGGAGAAGCTATCACCACAAAGGGACAGCATGAATGCACTGTTTCTTTGATCAGCAAAGGAAAGACAAAGGATGAAAAAAAGATCATGATCGATGCGGTAGAGAACACCGATAAATACAGCAAAACTTTTGTAAGTAATATCGATGGCAGCCTGCAGTATTATGCGGTATCTCCTCAAACACCTGCCAGCCGCGAACCTTCGGCTTTATTTTTATCGGTTCATGGAGCAGGCGTAGAAGCGATTGG
>JANOCH010000442.1:0-2423 GCA_031412015.1 Chitinophagaceae bacterium | reverse complement strand
ATTCTGCACCAAGCTCCGCTCCGGGCTTTGCAGCGCCCACTGACATCGATAAACCCTGCCATATGCCACTAATGCCATTGTTATTGATGGTGCCGGTTTTTATAACCGGTTCCTGCCAGTCATCAAATTTTAATGAAAATAGAAATTCTTCCACTGCATGGCGATAGTTCGGCCTGTCGGATGGATAGTACCTCGAAAGACCTCCGCATGTATTTCGTGATTTTACAATGGCAACTCTTTCAAAACGATCGTTGATTTTAATTACAAAAAGCTCGAGCCCGTATTCGTCAGGATAAGGAGTGCCGTTATTAACATGTATGCCGCCGGCGCCACGGATATATTCCCATCCTTTAAAAGATTTCTTTGGCTCCTTTGCATTATAGTTTCCTCCGCTTACTTCCCGCATTTTAGTTACCTGTAAGATAGCGCAGGCCTCATCGTAACTTTTGTCAAGGGCTTGTTCGATTGTACCGGAAAAATTCATTGCCTGCAATATTTGAATGGTCAGCAATTCTTTAGCTGCCGGAGAAATAGCTAATTGAACGCCGTTTTGATACTTAGTTTCTTTCCATCCTTGAGGAACAGTATAGATCAACTGGCCGAATTTTTCCGTCTGGCCAATCGACTGTTGTATCAATATCATAGCGAAGAAAAAATTTATTGAGTTGATGAAGGCTCGTCTCATTTCAAAACCTTTTTTTATCGTTGATGTAAGTTTTATTTCAATTTTAACTGCTCAACACATTTGCCTCTTGGTGCATCGCCAAAGTATTTGCCACCTGCATTAATACCGGTTCCATTTGAAAAAGTGCATAGCCTGTTGCCAAGAGGAATGATCGGAACTTCATAAAAAAAAGTAACGGTTGGAGTTTCATGTGCCACCCAGGAGCATAGACTAATTTCAGCCATGATACAAGACAAGTCGCCACTTTCCGCATTGCCCGGTACCCCGGTTGTCCCCCCTATTACACAGGGATAAGTGAACTCTGTTCCATTGTATCGGAAAACACGGACAAAAGGAACAGGTCGGGGGATGGCATTAGTATCAATAGTGTTTCTTGCCAGGTCAACCGGATCAATTGATCCATGGTGTGCAGCATTAACACCATGTGCCAGCTCATGTGCAACGATGTGAGCAATAAATTCTTTTTCTGAATAAGGAAGGGTAGTGTTCATACTCCTGGCATCGGCCTGGTTATCCTGGTATGCCTGGCTGATTCCGGCAAGATCAAATCTAACGGGGTTTACAATGGAAGGAATGCCCGGGCTTCCAAACGCTTTTGCCATTTGCCCGGCAGGAAGAGATCCTGTTTCAAGATTTAAAACAAATTGTTTATAGATATTCGCATGAGCCCCGTTTTGATTGATTCTCCTGTCTGCCGGAATTTCATTTTCATAAAAACGAACAATTTTAACGCCTGTTACATTTTCAAACTTTTGAAGCCCATCGCTGAAAAGAGGAAGATCTGATTTTTTCATTTTTAAGCCCAACTCTTTTGCTTGCGGATCAAGCCGCTTGTATCTTCCTTCAGAAATAAAACCCCGGTATTCTTCATAAGCTGATAAACCATCGCCGTTGTTTGAGTTACCGGGCGATGTTTCTTCATCATCCATTTCTCCGGGGTTTCCATTGTCCTTAAGCCAGCGTTCAGCAATCTTTCCTCCTGCATTATTTTTGGGGATGGGAATATCTTTTTTCGATTTGTCCTGCATCAGTACGCCTTTTATACGGGTGTTATTTTCAAGAATGGCTTCCGCATTCAGAATGGTCCAGCCACCGCCATCAAAAGAAGCAATAACTGCTTCACCATTCTCACCGTCGTCACAGGGGATCTTGATAAATTGTCCGTCCGGACTCACGGTTGCTCCATCCCGGGGGAGAAATCGCAGGTCGTGTTTGGGAGCAGACGGAGTTAATGGTGCATTTAAACAGATACCCGGTTGTTTGGAAGTATTGATTAAACGCAGTTCAAATGCTTTAGCCTTTACAGTTGAACTACCGCCGCCTATATCCTGCAGATGTAATTCAATATTCAGATCATTGCCTTTTATTAATTCATTGGTTCCGGGCTCAGGCATCCAACTGTCATAATCGGCATCTTCACTGTAGGGCGTCACAATCAGTTCCGGCTTACTTGCTCCTCTTGTAAGATTCCAGGTAGCCGTTGTAATAATTTCTCCGCCTCCTTCATCATTGGGAGCGGGAATAGTTTCCGTAAATGTTCCTGACAATACATCGGGATTATTTCCCACCGGTTGTCCTGTAAAATTGGCCGGGAGAGTTATTTGAATGCCCTGGCGATCATTGACTGATTCATTATGGGTGTTGCCATGAACATTGTTATTTACATCGTAGGTAAGCCGTTCGGGGCATTCGGGTGTAAAGAAACTGATCCAATAGTTTTTTTTGTCTTCGGAGAATT
>JANOCH010000441.1:0-6574 GCA_031412015.1 Chitinophagaceae bacterium | reverse complement strand
CTTTATTTATCCTCTTAGCCCTGCAATTTTATCCCCCTTTTCTTAATATACGCATGCCAAAGTATCATCGAAGCAATGGTACGGTAAGGTCGCCAGGATTCTGCTATCTCCAGCATCTTTTCCTTCGTGATAGTAGGTGGTAGTTGCTTTACTTCTTTCAAACTATTGACAAGAGCTATATCTCCCAAAGGAAACAAGTCGGTTCGCTGCAGTGCATGCATCAAATAAACATCTACCGTCCAGTCGCCGATACCTTTTATTTTTTTTAGCTCGGTGCGTATTGTTATTTCATCCGCTACAGAAAGTTTTCGCAGATTGAGTTGCTTACTATTTATCGCATCCGCCAGTTCTCTTGCATAAATGATCTTTTGACGACTGAAATAGCAGGATCTTAATTCTTCATCGGATAGCATTAGTATTTTACCCGGTGTAACAAAACCGATCTTTTGTTTTAGCTTTTTAAAAGCTGCGTAGGCCGAAGCAAGCGACACCTGCTGCTCTAAAATGGTTAATATCAGTGTTTGAAAAGTATTGGGCCGGGTCCACATGGGTGGATACCCATGTTGTTTGATGATAGCTTTGAAATGCCGGTCTTTTTTTGACAGCAGATCGCACAGCGTTGAAAAGTTTTCTTTATGAAACCTTAATTCCTCTTTCTTGTTACTCATTTTACCCAACCGGATCTTAATTCTTTGTCTTAAACTTTTCAATGGCTTTTTTGGTAAACTCACTTAACACCAGGCTCCCGCTGATGGCCGCTCTTTCAATTAATAATTCATCCCAATGTTCCGTTCCTTTCCAGAATATTTTTTTCATTTCCATCATCGCTTCCGGGCTGGAGTGCACCAATGTGTCCGCCAATCGACGTATCGACTCATCCATCACTTCCCTGTCGGGATGAAGCTCGGCGAACAATCCCTTTCTCCGCGCCCAATCACTATTGCGCCACATGGTGGCATCTATGGCTAATTGCGTGAAGGCGGACACCCCGATCTTTCTTTCTATGGCAGGACCCACCACGAATGGCCCGATACCAATCGCCAATTCGCTTAGTTTTATTTCTACCGATTCAAGAGCTATTGCATAGTCAACCGCTGCTGCCAGGCCAATACCACCACCCACACATTTACCATGAATACGGCCAATGATAAATTTCGGGCAGGTACGCATGGCATTAATTACCTGCGCAAAACCGCTGAAGAACTGCAATCCCTCTTCTTTATTCTTTATAGCTTTTAACTCATCAAAAGAGGCTCCGGCACAAAAAGCTTTTTCACCCGCTGACCGGAGTATCACAACTTTGGTTGTTTCGTCGTTGCCAGCACCATGAATAACATGTGCCAATTCCTCCAATAATTTGCCCGGCAATGAATTGCTTTGCGGATGAAAGAATTCTATGGTCGTTATGCCATTGTGGAACTCTGATTTTACATAACCTTCTTTGACTTCGGTGATCATACTATTTTCTTTTTACCATGGTTAATATTGTTGCTACACCTACTACCGGTTCATCCGTATCGTCTACTATTTCTACCAGCCATTTTACAATTCCTTTTGGTATATCATTTTCGTCTTTCGGGTCCTGTGGCAGCTTTTCCTTGCAGGTAAATTTTATATGGATCTCAGCTCCGGGGTAAACGGGTTTGGTAAACCGCAATTCATCTATGCCATAATTCAGGAGTACTGGATTCTTTTCGTAACTGTCTACAAACAAACCGGCGGCAGCGCTCATAATATAATAACCATGGGCTACCTGTTGCTCAAACATCGTGTCCGTAAAATTAGTGGTTTTGATATGGGCATAAAAATGATCCCCGCTCAGCTCCGCAAAGCGGTCAATATCTTCAGAAGTGATGAGTCTTTTGGCGGTGATCAACTGGTCGCCGATCTGCAGTTCTTCAAAATATTTTTTAAAAGGATGTTTGCCGGGATCTTTTCCTTCTGCATTCGGCTGGTATACGTTGGTGATCTCTGTGATAGTAGTGGGAGAGCCCTGTATAGCTACCCGCTGCATATAATGTTTTACACCACGGATACCACCCATTTCCTCTCCGCCACCAGCCCTGCCCGGCCCTCCGTGTACCAATAAAGGCAATGGCGAGCCATGTCCTGTACTTTCCTTTGCGCATGCAGCATTTAAAACTAAAATTCTTCCATGATGGGAAGCAGCGCCCAATACATATTGCTTTGCTCTTTTGTTGTCCGCCGTAACGATGGAAGAACATAGGGATCCTTTTCCTTTTTTACTTAATTCGATCGCTTCGTCCATATTCTTGTACGGCATAATTGTACTTACGGGGCCGAAAGCCTCTACTTCATGTACTTCACTGCTGGAGAATGGTTTTTCATTCATCAATAATAAAGGGGATATAAAAGCTCCTTTTTTTGCATCGGCATCTATTACTTCAATACTATCCAGCGAACCATAGATGAGCTGTGAAGAAGCGAGTAATTTGTTAACCTGCATTTTCACTTCTTCTCTCTGACTTTGCCCGGCCAGCGAACCCATTCTCACTTTTTCATTTAATGGATTTCCGATGGTGGTTTGTTTAAGTGAAGCGATGAGGGCTTTCCATACATCTTCCATTTTATTTTCCGGTACAAATATTCTGCGGATAGCCGTACATTTTTGACCGGCTTTGGCGGTCATTTCTTTTCTTACTTCTTTAATAAAAATATCCCATTCAGGTATACCCGGCGTTACATCATCACCCAGCACGATACAATTCAATGAGTCGGCTTCCATCGTAAAAGGAACAGATTCGCCTAATATTTTGGGATTTGATTTTAACATTAAACCGGTGGTGGCAGAACCCGTAAATGTCACAATATCCTGCGAGCTGACATGATCGAGCAGATCGCCTGCGCTGCCGCAAACTAACTGTAATGCACCCTGGGGAAAAATCCTGGATGCAATGATCTCTTTTACGACTGCTTCCGTTAAATAAGAAGTAACCGTCGCCGGTTTTACAATGGCTGGAACGCCAGCTAATAAATTCACAGCGATCTTTTCGAGCATACCCCACACCGGAAAATTGAAAGCATTGATATGAATGGCTACTCCTTCTTTTGGGACGAGTATGTGGGTGCCCATAAATGTATTTTGCTTACCCAGGTTATGCGATTCGCCATCTATGCAAAAAGATTCATCCGGAAATTTTCTACGGAGGGAAGCATTGGCGAATAGATTACCGATACCACCTTCAATATCCACCCAGCTGTCTGCTTTGGTAGCGCCGGTCTGGTAACTTATTGCATAAAATTTTTCAAGATGTTCGCGCAAATGAAAAGCAAGCGATTTAAGCATATTGCCTCTTTCATGAAAGGTCATCTTCCTCAGTGCAGGATTGCCAACTTTTCTTGCATACTCTACAATACTTTTGAAATCTAATCCTTTGGTGGTTGCGCTGGCTATGGCTTCACCGTTGACTGCATTGTACAGTGTTTGTCCATCTCCATCGCCGGTTATCCATTTGCCAGTAATATAGTTCTCCAGTTTATTCATATAAGCGATCATTCAGTAATTGAGAACGAAATTAGCTGAAAACTAAAAACGGTCTTTATAAGATCTGGCCTAGGTAAAAGAAACAGCGACTACCTTTGCCTTCTCTTTACAACAAATAAAGTATGAAAAAATCGATCTTTTATTTCGCCTTATTAGTAATGATCAGCGCAGTCGGCTGCAACGACGCCGCCAACGAACATAAGGGACATGGAAAAGATAACGAGCCTAAAACAGAGGCTGACAGCCTGATGAATGACGTAATGGACGGTCACAATATCGGCATGGCTAAAATGGGGAGACTTACCCGGGCAGAACAAACGACACGCCGCCTCTTAGATTCCATTGCAAAGTTGCCCGCAAAAGCCAGGCAAGCTGCCGGGCCACTTAAAACAAAATTAGATAGCCTGCAAAAAGACCTTAGTTACGCTGAGTTTGCGATGACTAAGTGGATGGACGAATTCAATATGGATTCCGCGGTTAACGATGCAAAAAAAAGGATCGACTATTTAGGGTCTGAAAAATTGAAAGTTACTAAAGTAAAGGAAGCGATACTGAAAAGCCTGGAAAAAGCTGATTCGTTGATCAAAGATAAATTCTAAGCATCCATAGGTTCTACCCCAAACTGGCGGAGATGATGCAGCGCATGTTTATGCAGTAGTTGTACATTTTGTTCAAAGTTAAGATCGCCAAAAAAAGGATTTCGGGTGACCAGGATATGATCTTTTTCAAATGCCTCAAAAAAATAGATCAATTCCTGTTGCAAAGCTCCAATGGCCGCTTGTATGGTCTTGTACCTCAGCGGAGCAGGCTCTTCATCCAGCAATGGATTCTTTGTGTTTTCTTTAAAAGGTTTATCGCTCATCATAAACTCCCTCATGCGCTGCACATTTTCAGGAGGAGTGAGAATAGTAGGAATCTTCAACCGGCCGCTTGCATTTCGTATAGCGTCACCGCCGAGATGTTCTATCATTTGTTGCACACTCATCTTACCCCACCTGGGTGGTGCGGCAGGATCAAGCTGTTGTAAATACCGGACCAGCTTTGTTCGAAGAAAATTTTCTTTTTCAAAACTCATGAGACTTGCTTGTGACCTGCCATTTGGCAGGTCGTACATTCACAAAAAACCTGTTCAGAGGCAAACTCTGTTAGTTCAAATGTTCCGGGATAAGGGTTAGTTCCTATTTAATTTTTTTATCGATCTGTCCAGATAGTCTTGAGAAGATATCGTCAATGCCTCCGATGCCGTTTACATTGACTACTTTTTTCGCCCTGGCGTAATGTGCCGCTACCGGCAAGGTTTCATTTTTATAAACATCCTGCCTTTTTCGTTGAATATTTTCATCGGCATCATCGGTCCGGCCCGAGGTCTTTCCGCGGTGTACCAGCCTTTTGATCAGCTCTTCTTCATTAACATCTAAAAAAAGTACCAGGGAGATATCAGATTTTTTCAATTCAAGCAATTTGTCCAATGCTTCTGCCTGGGCTGTTGTCCGGGGAAATCCGTCAAAAAGAAAGCCCCTTGCTTCAGCATTTTCATCCAGGGCAGAACTGATCATTCCGATGACCACTTCATCCGGAACCAGTTGTCCCTTATCCACAAACTGCTGTGCTTCAATGCCCAGCGGCGTTCTAAGTTTTCTTTCTTTGCGGAGAAGATCACCTGTAGAAAGATGCACCAAACCATATTTGTCGATCAATTTTTCCGATTGTGTGCCTTTTCCGCTACCGGGTGGGCCAAACAGGATTATATTAAACATAATCGCTAGCTAATCTTGATGAGAAACAAATATAACGTACCAGACCTAATAATCCCTAACCGGTGAATTTTTGGTTGAAATTTTGATTAGCCCAATGATTTGTTAAGCCTCAGAATATATCGGCATCCCGACAAACCGACCCAACAACCTTACCGTAAATTTGTTAAATAAATAAGCAATGGCAAAAAATAGAATCATACTGATCGTATTACTGGCTGGCTTGCTGCAACAATGCAGTTATTCGCAATCCGGTTCACCCTCTACTAAAAAAGAAAATATGGACAGCACTCAAAAGAAGCATCCCCTGTATTCAAATACGGACACGTCCAAAGTAAATATCAGCGAGAGTGAATGGGAAAAAGTATTACCGCGGAATGTGTATGCTGTCGCAAGACAAAAGGGAACAGAAAGACCCTGGACAAGCCCTTATGAAAACCTGACAGACAAGGGAACTTATTATTGCGCTGTTTGTGGCAATGCTTTGTTTAAAAGTGATACGAAATTTGAAAGCGGATGCGGATGGCCCAGCTTCTATGAGCCTATCAGCAAAAGCAGTATTATTTATACGCCGGATAATTCACACGGTATGACAAGAACCGAAGTAGAGTGCGGTCGTTGCAAATCGCATTTAGGTCATGTGTTCAATGATGGACCTCCTCCTACAGGTCTGCGGTATTGTATCAATGGAGTAGTTTTGGATTTTGCAAAAGCTAAAGAAGCGGAGAAAAAGTATAACGAAAAACCATAGTAATATTATACTGGCAAAATGTATTAAAAGAACTCTCTTCATCAAAGGGAGTTCTTTTATTTAGATCGATCATCAGATGCGAGCTGCTTACAGTTTTAAACTTGTCATCTCCTTTAATCATTCTACTTTTGCCATAGCAGCAATTATTTTTTTTGTTTGCTGTTATTTAAACCGAAACGCATGAAACTGTCGCATTTGTCTGAAACATTAATTGGTTCTGAAATTGTAAAACTGGGTGGTGAAATAAGAGAAAAGATCCGCCAGGGAGAGCATATCTATAATTTCACCGTTGGCGATTTTGACCCTTCTATTTTCCCTATCCCCAAAGAACTGGAAGATGCCATTGTAGAAGCTTACCGCAGACATTTTACCAATTACCCTGCTGCTGAGGGAAATCTTGATCTGCGGGAAGCGATCGTTTCCTTTGCAAAAGATACGGAAGGACTTGATTACGGACTTAATGAAGTGTTGGTAGCTTCTGGTGGCCGCCCGCTGATCTATGCCGTGTTCAGGGCTATTTGTGATAAAGGGGATAAAATTATTTATGCAGTGCCCAGCTGGAAC
>JANOCH010000440.1:0-7631 GCA_031412015.1 Chitinophagaceae bacterium | reverse complement strand
GATGCCGGCCGCAATACCGCATGGATGGAGACGCGCTTTCAGAACAACGAAGGTTCGATCTCTGGCGGTCTCGGGACCGACGCTGCGATTGATGGTTCTGTAGAACGCAATCGTGTTGGTGATGTCACCAAGGAAGCCCGTATTTTGCTAGACGAGGCATTCCAGGCCGGTGGTTCTCCGGTAATAGGCGCTGTCTTCCATCTTTCCATGATAAGATTTTTGAACACAATACCAGCGAAAGAACGATTATTGTTTTCCAGGTAATCTTTCAGGTAATTATCGGTGGCTCCCCACTGGTCACGTCTCCAGCCGATCGGTCCCCAGGTGTTTCTTTGTGTAAGAACATAGTGCGCAATTTCAGGAGGATTCTTTGTATTGTTTAACCAGCCGGCATCGAACGCGGCTATCATGGCAACAAGCGGAAATGTAGGAAAACCTTTTGTATGCGCATCTACGATTCGTTTAAAAGAAGCAACTGTAGGGAATGTTCCTGAAGGATACTGACTGACGTTATCCACTAAATTAGCACTGTGCCATTCGCCCCAGCTACCATAACCGCGGATATCAATACAATTGATGACATCCCTGTATCTTACTCCATTGTATGAAGTTGCCAGGATGTGATTGTAAATAGCCTGGTTCAACGCTAACAACCTGTTCAGGTAATTATTAGAATTGTAGTTCGGAACCCAGGTGCTTCCTTTTCGCCAGTCTTTCACTGCTTCAGCCTTCATCAGGTTATGCAGGTAAAGAGGATAGGCGGAGGTGCCGCCATCATAAGCCTGCAAACCATTGCTGGTCGTGCCTTCCGGGTACACCGTCATAATTCCAAATGAGAATTTTTGTTTTTTGGCAATGGCAGCATTCACCAGTCCATCGAAGTAAGCCCAGTTGTAAGAACCCTGGGTTGTTCCTTCAATTCTCGTCCATACAAAACGATAATAAACATCGTGGGGAGTTGATTTAATTGTTTCGGAAGGGACGTTTATATCCGTTCGATCATGCCATTGTTCAGCTCCTCTTCCGGGATTGGTAAGATCAGCGCTGCTAAATGGAATTTCAGAAAAACTAAAAGCTTTTAACCCGGGTGTAGCGGCTGCACTGATCGTTGATTCAGTAAGGGCTTCGGTTTCAGAAGGAGGCTCCTGCAATGCATCCTTCTTACTACAACTTGTTAATAGCAATGCAGTCATGGCGAGTGCGAACACAGTTCTGTTGCTGAGCAACACAGATTTTCTTGTTGTCATAGAATGTTGAATTTTTTCCCCGAACATTCAATAACTATGCTGGAAATATCAATGCAGGATCAATTTTATTTAATAGAATACTTAAATAATTAATCATCAGTCGATAGATTAATTCTATTTAATAAGTTAATAAAAATGTAAAGGGGCCATTGTTTTTAATATGTAGAAGGTGTGCCGGTATGCCTGTCGTTCATCGACTACAAAGAATTCAATTGACAAATATCCAGGCTGAGGTATGATTGAAATAATTATGGATCGCACCCATTAAATAACCTCTTTGAAATTCAATAAATTTTTCCGGGGATTTTCTTTGTTTATCTTTTAGTCGATCCGCATGATCAATACTTCTCGTCAGATATTGACCGGAAAAATCAACCGACGTTATCGAATTATAATGTTTTTACAATTGATTTTGGTCTTTTATTACAAATAAGCCAACTTTAGGACAGATTAAGAAAGATACCGTGGCCCGGATATTATAAGGTCAAAACAAAAAATATGAACTACCAGCAGCTACTGGAACAGGTAAAACAACACGTCGTTCGATATTTCAAAACCAGAGGAGATCAGAAGCTGGCCTATCACAACCTGGCGCATACAGAAACAGTCGTTTCAAATGCAGGTCAGATCGCCAGGCATTACGAGTTGGGTGAAAAGGATTTTTTCATTGTCATGACGGCGGCATGGTTTCATGATACAGGCTATCTGACCGGTGGCGCCGAAGACCATGAAATGAGGGGAGCTGATATCGCCGCAAAATTTTTAAAGGAGCGCCAGGTCGATGAAGAAACCATACAAATGATGCGGCAATGTATATTGGCCACGCGTATGCCGCAATCGCCCAAAAGTCTTATTGAAGAAATAGTGTGTGATGCTGATCTCTATCATTTTGGTACGGATGAGTTTGCAGAGAGAAATAAGCTGATGCGCAGAGAAGCTGAATCCAGGCTTGGTACCAAAATAACAAAGGGCGACTGGAGGAAGAGCACCGTCCGTTTTATGGAAGGCCATCATTTTCAAACTGACTATGGCCGAAATTTACTGGAGGATAAAAAAAAGCAGAACCTCAAAGATCTCAAAGCAAAGGATACGGCTGAAGAAAAATTGACCGGTGTGGCACCAGGGAATACAGCGATTCCAGGCATATCGACCACTACCCAAGAGATGGCTGCTCCCATCAAAAAACAAAAAAGCGACCGGCCTGATCGCGGTATCGAAACCATGTTCAGGATCAGTTCCAATAATCATCAGCGATTGAGCGATATGGCCGATAATAAGGCGCATATTATGATCACCACTACTTCTATTATTATCTCCGTACTGCTAAGTGTACTACTGCGTAAATTGGAGGATAACCCGCATTTGATCATACCTACAATGATCTTGCTGATCGTTTGCGTTGTCACCATGGTTTGTTCTATACTGGCCACAAGACCCAATTTGCCCACAGGAACTTTCTCGCAACAGGATCTTGATACCCGGAAGGTCAACCTGCTTTTTTTCGGCAATTTTTACCGGATGAGTTTTGATGACTACGATGCCGGAATGAAGCAAATGATGAACGACCGTGAATTTTTATACGGTACGCTTACAAGGGATGTTTATTCGCAGGGCGTTGTGCTGGGAAAGAAGTATCGCCTCTTGCGCAAAGGGTACAACGTATTTATGTATGGTATTGTCGCATCCGTCATAGCTTTTTTTGTCGCGTCTGTTGTCTTTAAGTGATAATTTTAGACAAGTTTTTGTTATTAACAAAGCGAATTGCCAGGCCATTGAAATTAATTATATGATTTCTCCCTTGTACCAGTTAGTTTTTATCTTAGCATCTTCCACACTGTTGTTTCCTGGCTGTAAAGATTCAGCCGGCGATGATCAAACTGTAAAAAACTATGACTTGAACAATCCTGAAAAATTCTTCATGCCGGAAAGCCTGCTCGAGATTTCAGGGATTAGTTTTTATAAGGGGAAAGCCGATACGGTCTATGCTGTCCAGGATGAACAGGGCAGGCTATTTCGCCTCGCCCCGGGAGTAAAAAAGCAGGTCAGTGCCAAATTTGGAAAACAAGGTGACTATGAAGATGTGGCGATTGTAAATGAGAAAGTAGTTATTCTGAAAAGCAATGGCAGCCTGGTCATTTTCCCAATTGCAGATGCCATTTACGAGGAAGTGGACAGTGCAAAAGAATGGAAGTCATTATTGCCGGAGGGAGAGTACGAAGGAATGTACGGTGATGAACCTTCACAAAGCGTTTTTGTTATTTGCAAGAACTGTGCGGATGATAATTCAAAGAATACGGTATCGGGGTATATCTATCATATCGGGGATTCTGTATATCAAACAGGGAGTTTTAAGATAGATGTTAACGAGATCAAATCTTTTACCGGGAAAGTAAAACGGGGATTTCGACCGTCCGCCATGGCGAAAAATCCTGTCACCTCGGACTGGTATATTGTTTCCGCGGTCAATAAATTACTGGTCGTTACTGATAGTAACTGGAAGATCAAAGAAACCTGTTTGCTCAATGGTAATACTTTTAATCAACCGGAGGGGTTGGCCTTCGATGAAAAAGGGAATATGTATATATCGAATGAAGGTGATGATCTTTCGCAGGGAAATATTCTCAGGTTTGCACGGTCTGAATAAAAGACAAATTTTCTACATCGATGAAACTTTTTCTTAACCTGCTTTTTACTATAATCCTCGCAACTGCAGGATTTGCACAGGATAGCATTCTGCACCGGATCCTGTTTATTGGCGAAAACGAGGCAAGCGAAAAATTTCAGGAACATGCTGCGGGCAGTGTTATCAATGGAAAAACATCGGTCATTTACCTTGATGAAAATAATTACCTGGGTGGCAAGATGAAGCCGGGTAGTAAGGAGGAAAGGTCGGCTCATCAGTTACTGCGATCCCAATACCAGCAGATGAGAGCTAGAGGAGCGGTGGTGTATTTGATAACAGGCAATCATACCTTGAACAAACAAGGGACCGATGGAATAGAGACGATAAAACGCCAGCAGCAGTTCCTGCAAAAACAGGGCGATTCCCTGGTGAAATTTTTTGCCGGTAGCGCCTGCCCCGACCCGGTAGCAATCGACCTTACCGACAGTTCAATGATCATTGTCTTCAATAGTGAATGGTGGTTAATTCCTTATAACAATTCCAATCCTGAGAAGGAATGTGAATGTAACACCAGGTCGGAAGTGCTGGCCCGCCTTGATGAACTGAGGTATAAGAACCGGCACAAATTGGTGTTGCTTACCTCGCATCATCCTTTTCAAAGCTTTGGCATACACGATGGCCGGCTTACGTTAAAGGATCACCTGTTCCCGTTAACTTCTATCAACAAGAATCTGTATATCCCTTTGCCCGGAGCAGGTTCGGTATATTCATTTTTTCGTTCTGCGTTTTCCAGCCCCAACGATACCAGGCATCCGTTGCATAAGGACATGGTAAAAAAGGTAAACGATATCTTTAATGGATTTCCAAACCTTGTACATATAGCTGGGCATGAACAAGGCCTTCAACTTATAAAGGATAAACGACTACAGGTAGTAGCCGGAGCGGGTGCTAACCACATAAAAGCCAAAAAAACAAAACATTCTTTATTCGCCAATAACAAACCCGGTTACGTAATAATAGACATAGTTGATGGCAACAATATGCAGTTGAATTTTTATAATACATCCGGCAATCAAATTCAGCATGCTTTTTCTTATCATTTGCCTTACAACCGCGTGAAGGAAGAGTATGCTTTGGCCGACACGGCCATAACTACAGACAGCACCACCGTACAGGTGCATCCCGCTTATGATGAGCCAGGAAAAATACACCGATTTTTTTTCGGGGAGAATTATCGTAAGGAATGGGCCGCTTCAACGAAACTCCCGGTTATCCGGTTATCTAAATTCAACGGTGGTTTAAAACCATTGCAGCGGGGTGGTGGCATGCAGTCTCAATCATTGAGACTGGAAGACAAGGATGGAAAGGAATGGGTGATACGCAGTGTGGAGAAAAGCCCCGATGCATTATTGCCGGGAGAGTTCAGGCAAACATTTGCCCGCGACCTGCTGGATGATGCAACAAGTGCCCAGCATCCTTTTTCCGCATTGATAGTTCCGCCAATAGCTAACGCGGTAAAAGTGCCTCATGCCGTTCCTGTGATCGGTGTGATAGCTCCGGATAAAAACCTCGGGATCTATGGAAGAACTTTCATCAATATGGTGGTATTGCTGGAAGAAAGGGAGCCGCTGGGGGAATCGGACAACACCGCTAAAATGAAAAAAAATCTACAGGATGACAATGACAACAGCATTGACGCCAAAGAATTTTTAAATGCCCGTATGCTGGATATGTTATTGGGTGATTGGGATCGCCACGAAGATCAGTGGCGCTGGAAGGACAGTAGTAAAAGAAAAAGCAAGAACTATATTGGTGTGCCCCGCGATCGTGACCAGGTATTTCATTTAACGCAGGGACTGGTTCCAAAATTTGCTTCCCGTGATTATGTATTACCAACCTTACGAAATTTTGATCCGGCTATCAATCATGTAAAATGGGTGATCTTTAAAACGAAATTCGTCAATTCATACCCGGAATTTCAATTCAGCCGGGAGGAAGTTAAAAGGCAGGCAGAGCAATTTAAACAGGCTGTTACCGATTCAGTGATCGGGGTCGCATTGAAGCGATTGCCTCAATCGTCTTATGATCTTCGGCATGATATATTGTATAAAAAACTCCAGGCCAGGCGTGACAGGGTACCGGTGGCAATGGATCAATACTTTCGGTTTATTCAGAAAGTAGCCGATATACAAACCAGCGACAAAAATGAATGGGTGCAAATAACGGATGCACCCGGGGGTGGAATGAATGTCCGTATTTCCAAGATCAATAAAGACGGAACGGTTGAAGAGGAACTGATGAATAAAACGTATGATCCTGCATTGACAAAAGAAATACGTTTGTATGTCCGCAATGGTAACGACAGTATCTTGCTGGACAATAAGACCTCAAAAATAAAACTGAGGATCGTTGGCGGCAATGATAAGAAGGCCTACCATATCATTTCGTCCGGGAAAATGGTTGATATCTACGATAAGCAGAATCAATCTGCCTTTTATGGAAATGTTTCAAAAGTAAAAAAGCATATTTCCAATGACAGCCTGAATACGGCATTTGTTCCGGTTAATCTTTATAATGTATGGATGCCGATCACTGTGATAGGTCTCAACCTTGACGATGGTTTTATTATCGGTGCGGGATTTAAATATATAAAGCAGGAAGGGTTTCGAAAATTTCCTTATGCTGCTATGCACCAATTCCAGGCCGGGTATTCTTTTTCAACAGGAGCTTATCGCATTCGTTATAATGCCGAGTGGATAGAAACTATTGGAAAGGCTGACTTTACGTTGCAGGCTTTTGCAAGAGCCCCAAACAACACCATTAATTTCTTTGGTCGTGGAAATGAAAGCGTTTATGAAAAGAAAGGTGACTTTAAAAAGTATTACAGGACCCGCTACAGCACTTATCAACTGGACCCGGCCCTCCGCTGGAGAAAACGTAGCGGGGCTTCTTTTAGTATAGGGCCGTCATTGTATGCCTATTTTTTTGACAAGGATGAAAATGACGGAAGATTTATAAATAACAGTTCGCTGATCGGTTCTTATGACAGCCTTACCATCGAAAAAAGCAAATGGCATGTAGGTATAGCTGCAAATTATACAAGGGATAAACGTAGCAATAAAATATTTCCACAATGGGGTAGTTATGTCAATATCCGTTTGCAGGCTTATAAAGGTGTCGGTGATTTTTCCAGATCGTTTGCCCAACTGATCCCGGAATTGGCTTTTTATAAGAGTCTGAATAAAAGGTCTACGATAATTCTGGCTGAACGCATGGGCGGCATTATCGGTGCTGGAAATACGGCTTTCTATCAATCAGCATTTATTGGTGGCCAGGAAAACTTGCTGGGATACCGGCAATACCGGTTCGCGGGTCAGCATAGTTTTTATAACAACCTTGAGCTGAGGATAAAGCTGGCTGATATCGCCAGTTATATCATACCCGGCCAGTTTGGCATCACCGGATTTTGGGATATTGGCAGGGTTTGGGAAAAACATGACAATTCGGGCAAATGGCACCAGGGAACAGGCGGTGGTATTTATTTTGCACCAGCGTCGGTTATTGCTTTAAGTTTTGTAGTGGGGCACTCCAACGAGGGTTTGTATCCGTACTTTACTATGGGGCTGCGATTTTAAATTATGCAAACCGCTATTCTAAATATGGCTCAACAGGTTGCGCTTGGGCGTATGCCTGAAACGGTACTTACCTTTCGTCCATTTATTGACTATCTGCGAAAAAGAAGAGATGAAAGCAATTGTCAT
>JANOCH010000439.1:0-2467 GCA_031412015.1 Chitinophagaceae bacterium | reverse complement strand
TCAAGCCTCTTTCTATTTTTCTTAAATGCCAGAAATTCCTTTGGCTTGCAATGGATTCTTCCGTCATGGCGCAGTGATACGGTTACCGGTTTTTCAAATTGTCTTTTAATCCCAGAATAACAATTCCAATCTCCCAATTTTTCCCAAACGGGTTCATAAATTATATCCCTGAACTTCTTTTTAGCAGGATTGCCAAAAAATCCATAGGACGCATTCAATATCCCAGGTCTTGTCATGACAAAACTTTCGCTGGCATATACGGTTGCGTTATTAAGTAATTCGCTTAAGCCGATCATGAGTGAATCACCATTCATTCTGCTCCCAGGAAACTCTTCAATCGCCGCTAACGAATAGGTAGCGCCGCCATAGCAGGAACCAATGCCAGCCTTTGTATTGGTATCGCAATAATCAGCCAGACTTTTTAAATACTTATTGTAAGTGCTGTCACGAACCGACTTCCAATTGTATTCATCGTTTCCAATTTCAAATAATGATCGTCGCCTGTTAAAATGACCATGACTGTCAAACCATATATTGCCGATCATCGCATTTCTTTTTTTAAGGATGGAAAGAACCTGGTTGGCCATATCCTCTGAAGAACCTGCAATGATAACGTACAGTGTTTTTTTATGAAATAAGCGCATCAGTTTTGCCTGTAATTGAAAACTCAGAGGAGCAGGATCGATCTTATCCTGCCTGGGTGAGACGAGGAAATTTAATCGCAGAGCTGGTTTACATACTGATGATATACTATCGCTTGCATTCGCAGACCGGGTCATGCTGCAAAAAAGCAAAACCATTAGGGCTGGGGTTAAACGAACTGTCATTGAATTCGATTTTGAAATGCATGAAATAAAGAGTCGCTGGCATTGATGGAAAATTTTCGTTGGGAAGTAAGACCCAATACGGCGCCCGCAATCATGCCCGCAGGTATCGTGATAGCAGAAAAGTCCGCAAGCCCTGCTTTTTCATTCTTACTCAGCGCAGCAAACATTGGCAAGGCGCCTATCGAAGTTCCGATAGCAATCCCCTTAATTACCCGGCCATTTTTTTTAACAATAATCTTTTTAATTTTTGTATAGCTATATACTGCCGCCTTGTATTCCTTATTCTTGTTCCATTCTTTTCGATTGCCGGGATAAATGACAACCACTGAATCATAGGTCACAAGCATCAGGCCTTTCAGCATATTGCCCTTTGTCGTAGTGATCTGAATTTTGCAGATGGGTTTGATGACGATTTGGTCATCATGCTGTGCCTTTGCACAAGTAGTGATAAAAAGGGGCAATATGAGGATAAGTAACTTTTTCATTTTTCTCCTTATGCGTAATTAAAAGATTAATTATTGTTGCCTCTGGTTCATTTTATCAAAACAAGTTTTTGCTGGCTGGTTTCATCCTGTCCTTGCAAACGAATAATGTATGTTCCCGCAGGCAGCTCCCGGGTTTTAATGGCAACTTGCTGCGATACACTTTTCCCGGCTACGCCATTAAAAACTATGGAAATCAACTTGCCATTGAGATCGTAAAGACCAATGCTCAGCTTGCCGGCTTTTGCTGCGTTAAAGGATACGAAAACATCACCGGAAGAAGGATTGGGATATATTTTCATTCCGCTAGTAGCTGTCGGCGAAGAGCTGGATTCCCTGGTTGGTTTACGGCCTGCACCCGCCCCCACTTGCGTGGCGCAACCGCCAAGCCATGCGCCTTTCTTAATATGGACGACGGCAGCATTCTGGTCCACACAAAGGTTATGACCTTTAACGCAAAGAATGACCTTGTCTTCCTTCCTGTTATTGTTGCCACAGTTAAATTGCGGCAGTGATTCGTACAAAGCTTTGGCAAGCTCATATAGTTTCGCTCCATGATAATTGGTGAGGATGGCGATCGTCATCTTTTTATCCGGCTGGTAAAACATTACGGAACGATAACCAGGAGCATTACCGTCGTGTCCCACAAAAACATCTGTTGCGCTGATCTTGGTTGTTCTGAAAATACCGTAGCCCAAAAAATCACCATCATCATCAGGAGTGGAAGCAATCGAGTTCATCATGGTATGAAGTGTTGCCCGGCTTGTTGCCCGGCCTCCAAATAATGCATTGCCCCAGTCGGCCAAATCTGCTACATTGGAAACAATTCCACCTCCTGTAAACGCCAGCGATACAATAGAGGTAAATGGAAACGCTGAAACATTGGTGTAAGCATCGGGGAAAGTTGGCTGCCCTGTCAGTTGAAAGATTGGATTGAAAGGGCTGAGATTGTCATGAGGGGCGGCTAAAATTGATCCACTCCATAAAGGTTCCCTGACACCAAGAAACATAGAGCTAAGCTGGAGAGGGCTAAAAAATCTTTCCCGTAAATGTTGCTCGACTGGTTTGCCTGTTGCGATCTCAACAATAGCCCCGAGAGTAATATAGTTGGTGCTTGAATAGCGACGTTCACTTCCCGGCGCACTGACCTGGTGAACG
>JANOCH010000438.1:0-2638 GCA_031412015.1 Chitinophagaceae bacterium | reverse complement strand
AATAAAAATTTCTTACCTCCTTCCCGTCTTCATCCAAGGGAGTCCTGTGGACCGGCAACAACATTTCATATGTTAAAAAAAGAAGCCCGTAAAACATATAAGGAAAAGAGAATGGCTCTTTCGGAGAAAGAAAGGGTGAAGTTGGATGATCTGCTATTGATACAATTCCAATCAGCTGAACTACCCTTTATAGAATCTTTGCTTACTTACTGGCCGATTGAAGAAAATAATGAACCGGATACACATTTATTCACAGAATTTTTGCGATTCAGAAACCCGGAATTGATCGTTTGTTACCCGAAATCCGATTTTGAATCGGGTTCCATGCAAGCCCTAATCACGGATATTGATACCCCATTTACTAAGACGGTATTGAATATTTTTGAACCTGCCGGAAGCGATATTATTATGCCGGACGAAATTGACCTGGTCTTTGTTCCTTTGCTGGCCATTGATAAAAATGGGTACCGTGTTGGTTACGGCAAGGGCTTTTATGATAAATGGCTGGCGGGTTGCCGCGCCGATTGTATTAAAGTCGGATTCAGCTATTTTGAGCCCATTGCAACCATAGATGACCGGAATGAATTTGACGTACCTTTAAACCTTTGTATCACTCCTCATAACCAGTATGTTTTCTAATTTTTTCCTCAAGTCATTTCGAATTTTTTTGTTCCCCTTTGCATTAGTGTATTGGATGATTATAGCTATTCGCAATTGGTTATACAATCAAAACATACTCCGAAGCACGTCATTTGCTTTCCCGTTGATATGTATTGGCAATTTATCAGTAGGCGGGACTGGCAAGTCTCCCATGGTGGAATACCTTGTTCGTTTGTTAAAAAATGAATTTAAAGTGGCAACGCTCAGCCGGGGTTATAAAAGAAGAACGAAAGGGTATGCGTTGGCCGATAAAGGATCCACAGCATTGGAAATTGGCGACGAACCGATGCAGTTTCACATTAAGTTTCCGGATGTGCCCGTAGCTGTCGGAGAGGAGCGCTTGGATGCCATACCACAATTGTTGCATGACAGACCCGGAACCGAAGCCATTATCCTTGACGATGCCTTTCAGCACAGGACCATCAAAGCCGGGTTGAATATTCTGTTGACGGACTACAGCAATTTATTTACCCGCGACTTTTACCTGCCTACCGGCGATCTTCGGGATCTGAAATCCGAATATAAAAGGGCGGAGATCATCGTTGTCACCAAATGTAAGCCTGATCTTACGGTCAATGAAAAACAGAAGGTAATTCAAGAGATCGGTCCACAACCCGGACAATCGATTTTTTTTGCATCTATTGAATACGGCCAGCCCTATCATATTTTCAATCATACGGGCTTTTCGTTGACAGAAAACACAGAGGTCCTGCTCGTATCGGGCATCGCTAACCCAAGACCTTTAAAAAAATTATTGGAAACACACAGCAAGACCTATTACATGCTGCAATATCCTGACCACAGGATCTTCACCATCGACGACCTGAAAGAGATCCGTAAGCGCTTTGCTGGTATTGATGCGGTTAATAAAATTATTCTTACAACTGAGAAAGATGCTGTACGTTTAGTAAAATTCAAGACCGAAATAGCTGATTGGCCCCTGTATGTAATTCCTGTCCGGCATCATTTTTTGTATGGAGAAGGGGACAGGTTCAATCAACTCATCATTAACTTTATCCGAAACTTCGGTCATCCGGAGAAAAATTGATCTATGGGAAAAAGAAACACATCGAAGAAGAAACAAAAAAATAGTGATGCGGTAAAAACGCTGAAAGGAAAGCTGGATATCACCCGTTCCGGGATGGGATTTGTGATCGTACCCGAACAGGAAACTGATGTATTGATCCGGCCTTCTGATTTCAATACGGCCATGCATGGAGATACCGTAAGGGTCAAGATCAAGAATGGTTTTGGCCGGCGTATGCAGGGAGAGGTAATTGAAGTAGTCGAGAGAAAAAGAACTGAATTCATCGGTCATTTAGAAATCAGCAAGGACTTTGCTTTTTTCGTCAACGATACCGACAAACCCATGCCCGATATTTTTATTCCGTTGAGCAGTATCGGCAATGCAAAAGACAAAGATCGTGTAGTTGTCAGGATGCTGCGCTGGGAAAAAGGAGATAAGAGACCGGTGGGCGAAGTAATAAGTGTAATGGACGCGGAGAACTCCAACGATGCAGCGATGAAAGAAATACTGCTGGAGAATGGGTTCCCGCTGGAATTTCCTGATGATGCACTGGAAGTAGCGGCCCGTATCCCGGACAACATAACGAATGAAGAAATAAAGAAACGTAAAGATGTACGGGATATTCTCACTTTTACCATCGATCCCGTAGATGCAAAAGATTTCGATGATGCTATTTCCATTAAAAAATTAAAGGATGACCTGTACGAGATCGGCATTCATATTGCCGATGTAAGCCACTATGTGGAGCCGGATAATCCACTGGATAAAGCAGCCTATCAAAAAGCGACTTCTGTTTATTTGCCCGATAGGGTTAATCCTATGTTGCCGGAGCATATATCGAACGTCTTATGTTCTTTGCGACCTAACGAAGATAAACTTACTTTCTCCGCGATCTTTCAACTAACGACCAAAGCTGAAGTAAAGAACGAGTGGTTGGGAAGATCGGTCATG
>JANOCH010000437.1:0-9678 GCA_031412015.1 Chitinophagaceae bacterium | reverse complement strand
AAAACCGATCAATGGGGCATTCCTCAATTGATAACGTCGGTCGGCTATGATGATAATGATGACAAGATGGTCCGGGATTTCCTTGAACAGAGTGTAGCCATGCTCGAGAAAGGTGGTGGAAAAAATATTTTCCAGAATGATAGCCGCCAGTCGCCAGGTTTAGATATTCATGAAATGGGCGGATGCAGGATGGGTAAAGATCCAAAGACCTCCTTATTAAATGAATGGAACCAGTTACATCATTGCAAGAATGTATTTGTCACCGATGGCGCCTGCATGACCAGTACCGGCAATCAAAGCCCTTCGATATTATACATGGCGCTGACAGCAAGGGCTGCCAACTATGCGGTAGCAGAAATGAAAAAAGGAAATTTATAAATTCAAACATCATGGACCGTAAGGAAGCTGTACAATATATTTCTCTTCTTTTGGGAGGAACTCTCGTAGGAGCTAATAGCTTTTTGGCGGGATGTAAAACAAGCGATAAACAACTTTTTTCAAAAGAAGACCAGGCTTATCTTGACGAAATAGCGGAGACTATTTTACCCGAAACAAAAACTCCAGGAGCTAAAGCTGCGCAAGTTGGTCAGTTCATGATTGTGATGATTACTGATTGTTACGATGAAAATGAACAAAAGATATTCAGGGCTGGTATGGAGAATGTAAATGATCAATCCCAAACGAAATTCGGAAAGTCATTTCTTAAGATCACACCGGAACAAAGACATGAATTATTGGTGCAAACGGACAATGAACAGAAACAATACACGAAGAATAAGAAGGAAGATGAGCCTGTTCATTTTTTCCGGATGATGAAAGAACTTACTTTGCTTGGGTATTTTACATCAAAGCCGGGATGCACACAGGCAAAAAGATATATGCCGGTGCCCGGAAAATATATTGGTTGTGTTTCTTACAAAAAGGGAGATAAAGCTATTGTCTAATCAGGCAGCAGCGACAATCAGATCACTTCACATCAAAATCCACGACCACTGTTCCTGTTTTAGGATGGCTCTGGCAGGTAAGAATATATCCTTGCTGGATTTCTTCTTCTTCCAATCCCCAATGAACATCCATGACCACTTCACCTTCCAGCAACCTGGCTTTGCAGGTGCAACAAACGCCGCCTTTGCAGGCATAGGGAAGATCAGCGCCCTGTTTTAAGGCGGCGTCCAGGATAACATCATCGTTAAAACCAAGTTCAAAATCAAAGGTCCGGCCGTCAAACTTCACAACAATTTTACTTTTGACACCATCGCTTACTCCTGACTTCTGACTCCTGACCTCAGACGTCTTCATTCCGGGTGTCGTGAATAACTCAAAATGAATTTTCTTTCTATCGATATTTCTTTGCTGTAAAAATTCTTTGACCGTAAAGATCATTGTTTCAGGACCGCAGACGAATACTTCGTCAAAGGATGAATAATTCAGCATCCTTGACAGTTCCGCTAGTTTTTCAAGATTGATACGACCAAAATTGATGGGAGCATCTGTTCTTTCACGGCTTAAAATATGTACAAGATTGAAGCGGTTCATGTATTTATTCTTCAATCCCTCTAATTCTTCAAAGAAAATAATCGACGCCCTGCTGCGATTACCATACACCAACGTGAACGAACTATGTGGTTCGGTTTGTAAGGTTGTTTTAATAATGGAGATCACAGGTGTGATGCCGCTGCCGGCGGCAAAAGCGAGGTAGCTTTTTTTATTATTTTTATCAAGTGTTGTGTTGAACTTTCCGGTGGGAGGTAATATCTCCAATTCATCACCCGATTTTAAAAGTGAATTAGCTAATGTAGAAAAAACTCCGCCTTCTACTTTTTTTACCGCTACCCGCAATTCATTTTCATACGGTGATGAGCAAATGGAATAAGAACGCCGGGTTTCTTCACCGTTGATCTCTTTTTTAATAGTGATATTCTGGCCATGTTGAAAAGAAAACGATTCTTCCAGGTCCGGGGGTATTTCGAAACTGATGGAAACACAATCGTTGGTTTCCTTCCGTATGTCTTTTATTTTGAGCTTGTGAAAATGAATAGACATGGGTATCAGTTGGTCTCTGTTCTTTTCAACCCATATAGCAGGTGATTTACCATATTTTCTTCCATTTCGGCAGGTGTGATACGCTGGCGGCTGCGATGCCAGAACTCCAATCCTCTTACGGAAGAAAGAATAGTGAGAACGATCACGTATGGAATGACGGGTTTAATTTCTTTAGTGGCTATACCTTCTTCAATAATGGATTCCATCTTCTGAACGTAAGTACGACGCTGTAATGAGAAATTAGTCAGGTAAGGTTCTGACAAATGCATCCATTCGTTGATCATGACATAATAGTCTTCAAAACGGGTCAACATCATTTGTACATGGAAGCGGATGAGTGATTCTATCTTTTGAAGACTTGTCATTCCGTTATTATCGAGGCTATTCAGGTGTTCATTACAATCATCCGATATCCTGGAGGTAATCTCCTGTAAAATCTCCGACTTGGACTGGATGTGATTATACAAGCTGGCAGCTTCAATGCCCACCGTTTCTGCCAGGTCACGCATAGAAGTAGCAGCAAATCCTTTCTGACGGAACATCGAAGCTGCCTTCTGCAGGATCAGTTCTTTTTTAGATGCTTTGCGACGCTGTACCTTAGCCATACTCAAAGATAAGGCTGTATTTGGTTCAATTCATTCTTCACCCAGGCGTTTAGTATCAAAAAATACTTGTAGGTTTGCCGCCGTAAAACGCTAAACCCTGAAGCGTTTTGTAATGGCGTATTAGTAATTTTTTTCTTAACCCCCCTTTAGGGGATGGGGGTAAAACTCTCTTTCATGTCCCTGATAGCAGTTGGTTCAATGGCTTTTGATGCAATAGAAACTCCTTTTGGAAAAGTAGATAAGATCGTTGGGGGCGCCGCCACATTTGTGGCTTATGCTGCTACCAATTTTGTAAAGCCGGTTAAACAAATATCAATCATAGGGTATGATTTCCCGAAAGAAGAATTGGAAGAACTTAAAAGCCGCGGCGTCGAATTAGAAGGTGTAGAGATAGTGCCGGATAAAAAATCTTTTTTTTGGAGCGGCCGCTATCACGAGGATATGAACAGCCGCGATACACTTATTACGGACCTGAATGTATTGGGCGACTTCAATCCCAAAGTGCCAGACAGCTACCAGGGCAGTGAATTCCTGATGTTGGGAAACCTGGCTCCTTCGGTGCAGATCAGTGTCATCAACCAAATGAAAAAAAGACCGAAGCTTATTGCAATGGACACGATGAACTTCTGGATGGAAGTGGCCTTGCCTGATCTGCAGCAATTGTTGACGATGGTCGACGTGTTGCTGATCAATGATGCGGAAGCCCGTCAACTGACGGCTCAATACTCCTTGGTTAAAGCAGCCAAAGAGATCTTAACCATGGGGCCTAAATACCTGGTGATAAAGAAAGGAGAACACGGCGCATTGCTCTTCCATGGCGATAATGTGTTCTTTGCACCCGCACTACCATTGGAAGATGTATTTGATCCTACAGGTGCCGGTGATACATTTGCCGGCGGCTTCATGGGCCATCTGGCCAAAAGCGGTGATATTTCCTTTGACAATATGAAACGCGCCATTATCGTCGGTTCTGCCATGGCCAGCTTCTGTGTAGAAAAATTCGGCCCGACAAGATTGAAAGAAATAACCAAGGAAGATATTGACAGAAGATTGCAGCAGTTCAAGGAATTGGTGAATTTTGAGATCGAGTTGGTATAGAATATTTAATTAGAGGAATGATTGGATAAAAGAAGCCCCTTCAAATCAAAGGGGCTTCTTTTATTCCGAGTGTTTAATTTAATCTTCTTGCCAGTACAATTGCATTCTTAAACTTGTCTTTCTTTCCCTGCAGGTTAAATATTTCTGTGAAGATGATATACGTACCAACAGGTAATTTCAATCCTTTATCATCGAGTCCATCCCAGTTCCAGTAACCGGTGGTACTTAAAGTTCCGTTACGTACAAGATTTCGAATAGGTCTTCCGGCGGCATCAAAGATGGTAACATTCGCTACATAACCAGGCTGATCTATTTTATATTGGATCGTTGCTATATCATTAAACCCATCGTTATCCGGTGAAAAGACTTTGGGTATTACTTCAATGGTAGCCGCGATAGACTGCAGGTTTTTGAATTGTGAATTTTTGTAACCGGGTGTTCCATAGCCTGCCGTTGAAGCGGCCGAATGCCAGTTGGCTGCTTCCTGCGAAAGCCCATCGGCATCGACTCTTTCCAATGAAACGCCTTCGGGATTATCTATCAATTTGAAATGCCAATCGTCTGAATAATTGACCTCGTCCACTACGGCTCCCTGCTGATTGAGTAATAAAACAAATCCTTCGTCATCGGGAAACGAAGGCAGGGTGGCGGGAGTAAGGACCGACTCCGCTTTTTCAACCAGGTAGTTCAATGAAAGATTATCCGCATCTTCTGTAACAACTATATAATCGGATGGAAAGATATAAAATGGAGTAGTACTTAACGACGTGATAGAGCTAATGACCCCACTGCTGTTTCTATTAGCGATATGCAGTTTTGAAGCATCTAATATTTTGTTGCCCTTATTATAAAATTCTACATAGTCATACGCATTGGACCGTGGATTGAATAATATTTCATTAATGATGATATCTCCGGACGTGGCATCGACCGCTAAGCCAATTTTTGCCTTGTTCGCCGTGCCTATGATGTTGCCTTTGCAATCTGTGATATTATTAACGGTAATATTATAAACAGTATTAGGCGTTAATGGATTGTTTGTTTTCAATTGTACCTGGTTGAACAATGGTGATAATGGTTCGGCGCTGATAAAAGATATTCCACCATCAACCGTGTAATTTGAAACAGATGCTGCACTAAGGCTATCCACCGGTTCGTCAAATACCAATACAATGGTTGTATTATCGGTTGAGTAAGCACTTTTCAGCCGTGGTGATGCCTGATCATTGTTCAATCCATTTACTGAATTGATGGTTCCTGGCGTTCCTCCGGCGGCATTATTACTTGCCTTCCAGTTGCTGATTCCGGTACAGGGATTTTGAGTGTCGATCATTTCAAGCGTCCAACCACCTTCTTTTTTCAATTCATTTTGATACCATGCCGATGAATAATTAACGGCATGAATGATCTGATCGGCAGGAGTTTTTAATAATAAGGACTCACCATCATTATCCAGCGAAGGAAAGCTTGTAACGGAAATTGTGTTGCCAAATGCGGACAAAGCAGCCACTGCGCTTCCGGTACAAATGATCACAAAACTGTTTGGCGCCAAAATAAAGTTGGGCATAGGGCCACTTTGCCCGCCGCTATCGCCAATCCGCCAGCCCTGTAAATTGATAGGAGCTGCGCTGATATTTTTTAGTTCGATCCATTCATTATTAGGCAGACCTATTTGCGGGCTGGGATCCACCATGATCTCATCAATAATAACATCATAACGATTTTGAGCCGAAAGAACATGCGTTAGTAAAAATGATAAACATAGCAGCAGTAAGGGTTTCATAATCCCTAATGTACTAAATCATTTTTATAAAAAGGAGTGGCGATTATTTGGTGTAAACAACTTGCTAACCTATTTTTGCGCCAGCATGGTAACAATGAAGTATACAAAGCGCACAAAGAAACTTTCCTGAGGGAGGTTTGCAGTGTTATGTATGTAACTATATAAAAACTTAGCAGGCCTTCCAAACGGAAGGCTTTTTTATTGCATGCTTGTTAGTGACCGCAATTGATTTATTATTTTATAACTAAAAAATCTTCTCTATTGGAGAAGCTGGGGGGAAAAACAAAACATGAAAGTTGCAGTAGTAGGCGCCACAGGATTAGTCGGCACCAAAATGTTACAGGTATTGGCGGAGAGAAATTTTCCGGTAACCGAGTTGTTGCCGGTGGCATCAGAAAAATCTGTTGGAAAGGAAGTTGAATTCAAGGGAAAGAAATACAAGGTAGTTAGCATGACAGATGCTATTGCAGCAAAGCCGGCAGTTGCTTTATTTTCTGCTGGTGGCAGTACTTCGTTGGAGTGGGCACCAAAGTTCGCTGCGGCTGGTATTACTGTTATTGATAACTCTTCCGCCTGGAGAATGGACCCAACAAAGAAGCTGGTGGTGCCGGAGATAAATGCAGACGCATTGACCAAAGAAGATAAGATCATTGCAAATCCCAATTGCTCTACTATCCAAATGGTAGTAGCGTTAGATCCTTTGTATAAGAAATATGGGATCAAAAGAATAGTGGTGAGCACTTACCAGAGCGTTACCGGTACAGGGGTTAAAGCTGTAACACAATTGATGAATGAACGTAGTGGCATCAAGGGCGAGATGGCTTATAAATACCCGATTGATATGAACGCCATTCCACAGATCGATGTTTTTTTAGACAATGGCTATACGAAAGAAGAAATGAAAATGGTGAAAGAAACCTGTAAGATCATGCGGGATGATTCCATTCGTGTTACGGCAACAACAGTGAGAATACCTGTTATGGGAGGTCATAGCGAAGCTGTCAATGTTGAATTCGGAAAAGAGTATAATCTCGACGATGTGAAATCAATATTATCATCGTCGCCCGGAGTAGTAGTAGTGGACGATCTTCCCAACCAGCTTTACCCGATGCCAATGGATGCGCATGAAAGGGATGAAGTGTTTGTTGGCCGGTTAAGAAGGGATGAAACGCAACCGAATACACTGAACATGTGGATCGTCAGTGACAATCTAAGAAAGGGAGCTGCTACTAACGCCGTACAAATCGCCGAGTACTTAGTTGCAAGCAAGTTGCTTTAATGATAATTGAAAGTTCAGGTCCAAAATAAAAGTCGGAAAGAATGATTCCTTTGAAACAGGCCATTCTTTCCGACAAAAGGGCTTTACAAAATTTATTGTTGCTTTTTCTGTTAAGCGACAGCGGCAGCAACAGCTTCTTTCACTAATTCAGTATTGATAACGAGCTTAACTTCGTCACTTACTACAATTCCGCCTGCCTCTGTCACTGCGCTCCAGGTAAGACCGAAATCCTGGCGGTTGATCTTTCCGGTAATTTCAAATCCGGCTACAGTTTGTCCGTAAAAGTTGTTTTGAGTACCGCCAAATTCTACATTCAGTGTTACTGACCTGGTAACATTTTTTATGGTCAGATCACCAGTGACCTTATAGTCACTTCCGTCCTTATGTTCAATCTTGGTAGAAACAAAAGTCAGTTTAGCATACTTCGCCGCATCAAAGAAATCCGCAGATTTAAGATGCCCGTCCCTTTGCTCATTGCCAGTGTGGATGCTATCTATGTCCGCAGTGAATGTGATTTTTGCATTTTCCAGGTCTACGGGCTCACCTTCCAGTTTGCCTTCAAACGAAGTGAATTTGCCGGAAACGGTTGAGATAACAAGGTGTTTTATTTTAAACCCTATCTCGGAGTGTGTTGTGTCAATTGTCCAGGTTGTCATAATGTGTAGTTTTATAATGTAAAATTAATGTTTAAACATTGAATTTGCAAATACTAAATTGTTAAAATGATAAATCCGCGAACAGAGGCGCGATTTATTGATCTTATATAGAATTGATTAATAAGGAGTAGTAAGAATATTTAACCTGCAACGCTTTGGTTGAGGAATTCCAGCAAAGGCTGCAAGGCTTCAAAGGCGCCCAACACTTTTTTTGAAAGGTCTTTGGAATTAAGTTCCGCATCTTTTATAGGTATCGTGGTGACAAAACTTTTCAATTTCAAATATTCAGCGGCGGGATTATCAGCCTCATATCCTTTGGGCACACGGCTTAAAATATATTCAGCGTCTCTGGAAAGATCGTTATATACCGACTTATATTTTTTTGAGCTGATTATCTTTTTAAAAGCATTAAAATTGTAATCTATCTCCTGTCTTACTTTGGCCAATTCAGGCGGCATCGGCATCCAAAGACCACCGCCGACAAAACTTTGGCCAGGCTGGCAATGAAAATAATAACCGCCGAATAATGATTTCTTGCCCCCCTTATTAATATAAGCCCCCATATTGTTCTTATAAGGTGATTTGTCTTTTGAAAACCGTACATCCCGGTTGATACGAAACATGCAATCTTTTGCTTTGAGGTGTGCAATCGATTCATCTTTTTTACCATGTTTGTCAATGATCGTTTGAACAAAGCCCGCAAAATCGGATTTGGCGCTCTCAAATTGTTTGCGGTTTGCATCAAACCATGGTTTATTATTATTCTTACTGAGATCCTTCAGAAATTTTATCGTTGAATTCTGTGGCATTACCAATAGATTTTATAGTATTTATTTTTTGATCATTTTAAGAAACTCTGTTTCTGAAATGATCTTTACGGTATTAATTTTTTTAGCTTTTTCTAATTTACTCCCCGCATCTTCGCCCACTACCAGGTAACTGAGTTTACTGCTTACGCTACCTACTATTTTACCACCGTTTGATTCCACCATAGCTTCAGCATCACTTCGTTTCAACGTAGGTAATGTGCCTGTAAAAAGAAAACTCAATCCTTCAAGGTTACCACCGCTCGCCAATTCTTTTTTGGGATTATTCAATTTAAGACCCAGGCTTTCCAATTTCATCAACATCTCTATATTATCGTCGTTGCTGAAAAAATGTAAAATGCTTCCTGCTACTTTTGGCCCGATATCTTCGAGATTTAGCAGATCTTCTTCAGAAAATTTCTTCAGGTCAAGCAAATGACTAACGGATTGCTCCAGCGTTTTCGCGGTCGTTTCTCCCACAAACCTGATCCCCAATCCAAAGATCAAACGATGTAACGGCTGGCTCCGTGAATTGTTTATCGCCTGTTGAAGATTTTCCATCGATTTTTTACCAAAGCCTTCCAGGGTCCCGATCTTTTCAAAGTCCAGCTCGTAAATACCGGGAATATCCTTTACCATTCCCAGTTCATAAAACTTCCTCACGTTGGCATCCCCAAACCCCCGAATATCCATAGCGTCTTTGCTTACAAAATGAATGATACGTTCAACCACCTGGGCGGGGCATTCAATATTGATACAACGCCAAACCGCTTCGCCTTCTTCTTTAAATAATTTGCTGTCACAAACAGGGCAGCTTTTCGGGAATTCAACTTTTTTCTCCTTACCGGTTCTCAATTCCGCTAATGATTTGACGATATATGGAATAACATCCCCGGCTCTTTCTACTAAAACAGAATCTCCGATCATCAGGTCCTTTTCCTTTATGACATCTTCATTAAAAAGTGATAACGAAGAAACAGTAACCCCGCCGATCGGCACAGGTTTGATCTTTCCTACAGGAGTGATAGAGCCTGTACGCCCCACCTGGAATTCTATATTCAATAGAGTGCTGGTTGCCTGTCTTGCTTTGAATTTGTAAGCTATCGCCCATCTTGGGTGATGAGTGGTCATGCCCATTTTGTCCTGTAGTGCAACTTCATTTACTTTTACCACCATTCCGTCGATCTCATACGGGAGATCATCCCTGGTGATCTCGAAGTCAGCACAGTATTTCACAACGTCATCAATACCTTGCAAAACTTTTTTTTCTTTTTGCGGGCTTCTGAAACCAAGTTCCCATAACATTTCCAGGGCTCCGGCATGCGTCTTTAATTTTTCCGGGTATGTTTTTTTATCCAGCAGCGTTAGATCGCTGATATTATAAACAAATGCTTCCAGGTTTCTTTTA
>JANOCH010000436.1:0-26115 GCA_031412015.1 Chitinophagaceae bacterium | reverse complement strand
AGACGCAAAGGCCACGGGGACTTTTATTTTATGCTCCTTGAGGCTTCGTGGGAAACCTGATGATATAGCTTAACTATAGAGAATAAAAAGTCCCGGTCAATTGACCGGGACTTTAATATATTGGGTGGGTTAGTAGAGACAACTACTTTCTCCGCATACTGCTGGCCGCAGGTGAAGAACCTGAGATGACAACCGACAACACACATTTTAATAATCGAAACAAATTGAAAGAAGGCTTATAATAATTCTGATAGATCTTTGCTTCTTCGTGGGAGTGAACAATGCTTTTGTTTTTCATAATAAGGACATGTTTGATTAAGGAATTAACGGTAATTCAATACTTAAAGTATGTTATGAAGTTAATAATTTAATAATATTAAAAAATATTACACTCTTTTATAATTGCCACCGGCTTAAAAATGGGTAAAAGTTCGTGTATGTTTTACTATACATCCTTCACTTTGTCAACCGGAAATTAAAAACCCAACGTTACAAGATATTATATTAAACGCCGGGATTGAAATATTTGGTTGACTTTTTTCCTGTGGCGGAATGTTAAAGATCGAATAATCAACCAAACCCGAATTGTAAAAATGCTTAACAAGCCGACCTGCGACTCATTTCAATAAGAACCTTTCTACTGCATTTCTTATTCATCTTAAAGCCATTAACCTTTATTAACATTAAACCAAACCAAATTAACCGCTTTTCAGTTTTGGTAAGAATATTTTCGTAGCCTGATAAAACCAGCGGTTATGAGACCATTCTACTTACTTAGTTTATTCCTCATTTTTTGTGGCGCTTCAGTATTGGCGCAAAAGAATGGTTCAATAAAAGGAGTGGCGTATGATACCTTGTCCCGCAAAACCGTTGCCGATGCTACCATCACAGTGCTGGTAAAGAAAGACTCCTCACTACTGACCTTTGGGATGACGGATAATGCAGGTCGCTTTTCTTTGGACAACATTCCTACAGGCGAGTACCGTTTGCTGATCACACATATTGGCTACCACAACAGCAACCGTGCTTTTAGCATTTCAGATACTGCCAGGAATGTTGACCTGGGAAGTGTATTTATGAATGACCGGACAAAAGTATTGGAGGAAGTACTGGTTACGAATGAAGCGCCGCCGGTGACCCTGATCGGTGATACCGTACAATACAATGCCGGTTCTTTCAAAACACAACCCAATGCCAGTGTTGAGCAACTATTGAAAAAGCTGCCCGGAGTACAGGTAGCGAAAGACGGAACGGTAAAAGCCCAGGGACAAACCGTGAACAGGGTTTTAGTAGATGGCAAGGAGTTTTTTGGTAATGACCCCAAGATGGCCACTAAAAATTTGCCGGCCGATGCGGTGGATAAGGTACAGGTATATGACAAGTTGAGCGACCAGGCACAGATGACCGGCTTCGATGACGGCAACAGCGAGAAAACCATTAACCTGAAATTGAAAAAGGATAAAAAGAAAGGCGCCTTTGGAAAAATAACTGGCGGAGGGGGAACCGATGAACGTTTTGAGGGTCGTTTCAACATTAATTCTTTTAAAGGTGCACGACAGATGTCGGCGATCGGGATGGCCAATAATACCAATACGGAAGGATTTTCTTTTATGGATATGATGAATTTTACCGGAGAGCTAAGCCGGATGATGAAGGGGGGAAATGGAAATATCAACATCAATATTACAGCGGATGATCCCAATGCAGCCATGCTGGGTGGTAATAACAGCGGCATACGCACCATCTGGGGCGGCGGATTGAACTATAATAATATCATTGGCAGTAAGATCGATTTCACCAGTAATTATTTCTATAATCATTACAATCCCAAAACAGCCTCGAATATTGCCCGGCAATACATCTTACCCGACTCATCTTATTTCTATAACCAAAACTCGCTGAGCAATAATACTAATAACAGCCACCGGCTTAACCTTGGCTTTGATTATGTCATTGATTCTTTTCATTCATTGAAAGTATCGCCTTCGCTGGGTTACCAGCAAACAAAGAACAATTCGTTGAGCGACTACCAGCAATTGGGAAGCGACGGAAGGCAAAGCAATAATGGTTATAGCAATTCCATCAGCAACAGTACAGGCTATAATTTCAGGAACGACCTGTTATTCCGTAAAAAATTCAGGCGAAGGGGAAGAACATTTTCGCTAAGCCTGCAAACTACCCTGAATAACAGTGATGGGGATGGCAGCCTTGAATCTATCAATGAATTTTTTACAAGAGGTGGAACCGGCACCCAAACCGATACAATAGACCAGCGGTTTACTAATAAAAGCGACCTCTACGGGTATAATGCAAGGGCTGTATATACGGAACCCATATTTAAGAGATCCTTACTCGAATTCAGTTTGGGAAAAAGTTATAACAGGAGTACCGCAGAAAAGATCACGTATGATCATAATGACCTCAATGGTAAGTATGATCAGCTCAATGATTCATTGACCAATGATTTTGAGAATACCTATGGCTACACGAATGCCGGCATTCGCCTGAGGACTCAAAAGAAAAAATATAATTATGCCGTTGGACTCAGCTGGCAAAGGGCTGAGCTGGAGGGAAAGATCACTAACGGCATTAAGGACTCTTTGATCGCTAAAAGCTTTACCAATATTTTGCCCACCGCCAGGTTCCAGTTCAATTTTACCCGTTATAAAAACCTGACACTTAATTACCGTGCTTTCACTAATCAACCCAGCGTTTCGCAATTGCAGCCGGTGCCGGATAATAGCAATGTGTTAAACATCAGGGAAGGTAATCCTGATCTGAAACAGGAGTTCACGCATAATGTACAGATCAACTATATGGGAGTGAATCCCTTTAAAAATAAGAACCTTTTTGCTTTTTTCAACCTTAACCGTACGGATAATAAGATCGTGAATTCGGACACACTGTACAGTTCCGGGATCAAAAAAACAAAGCCGGTGAATGTAGACGGTGTTTACAACCTGTCAGGCGATATTAACCTCGGATTGCCCGCCCGTTTTTTGAAAGGAACTTTTCGCATTGGTTCAAACCTCGGTTATAATCATGGAAAGCAGTTTATCAACGGTGTGGGCAATATCATCAATGCTTTTAGCGCTGGTCCGAGACTGGGCGTTGACATGAGCCCTACGGAAAAGATCGATCTCTCCTTTACAGCAGGTATGAATTACAATAAAACAAAATATTCGCTGCAGCCAATCTTTAATAATACTTATTTCTTCCAATTGTATGAAGCGGAGTTTAACTGGCAACTGCCCAAAGGCATTTATTTCAGCACTGATTTTGTTTATACCGTCAACAACCAGCGGGCCGCAGGTTTTAACGCGCAGGTTCCACTATGGGGCGCTTCGATCAGCAAGCAGTTTTTAAAATTCAACCGTGGAGAACTCAAATTACGGGTGAATGATCTATTAAACCGCAATGTGGGTATCAGCCGCAGTACCAATCAAAACTATATCGAGGATTCAAGAGTGAATACCCTTCGCCGCTATGGCATCCTGACTTTCACTTACAGCTTAAGTAAAACCGGGTTAGGCGGGGGAAGAGGCGGTGATGTAAAAATTATTACAAGATAACTGACACTAAAAAGGTTGCCAACTTTTTCAAGAGTCGGCAACCTTTACTAACAGGCTCTAAAGCCTTACTGCTTCATTACTTTTATTACTTGTTGTACAGAGCTACCCTTTAACTGCATATAATATATTCCTGCACTTAAACCAGCTACATCAATGCTAACCGCCGTACTGCCGGCTGAAAGTGTGTAATCGCCTTTCTTAATTGTTCTGCCTGTATTATCTATCAACTGCCATTGTAGCTTTTCTTTTTGAGAAATATTGATGGTCATGTTTATTCTGTTTAATACGGGATTGGGATATAGCATGACCACGCTTTGTTGATCGACCACAGACAATACGACGATGTTGGAGTAGCTGTATCGTCTGTCAATATCCAATTGTTTTAACCGGTAGTAGATGTTGTTTACTCCCAACGATAAAATGTTGCCATCAGTAAGATCGTAGTAATGAACACCGGGTATGTTCGCCGCAGCCACAGAGCCGATCGACGAGTAGTTGCGTCCGTCAATGCTTCTTTCAACTATGAACGATGAAGTATTGATTTCGTTTTCTGTTTTCCATTGCAATAAACCATCGCGGTTTACAATTGTTCCTTTGAACTCCAGCAATTCAAGTGGTAAGGGGCTGCCAGCCGGTACATCAGCAATCCAAACCTCGTTACCGACCATTGTATTCGTAGCGGCCACCAGAACCTTAGCGCCGAATTCAAAAATCTCTGTGGGATCCGAGCCGGCAATGCCGGGCTCTATTTCACTCATCACTCTTGTACCTTGTTCTGCACCATTGCTGAGCCACACTTCATTTCCACGAACACCGTCGTTCGCGGCAAACAGCACATTCTCTCCTACCTTTTTCAATACGGTTGGATTACTGCCGGCACTGCCAGGCAGAATATCTTTAACCAAAACAGTTCCCAAAGTCGTGCCATCACTCCTCCATAATTCACGGCCCGCAATACCATCATCAGCAGCAAAAGTGGTAACGCCGTTTACCAGGGTGAATAAAGATGGATTGCTATTAGCAGGCCCGCTGAAAATATCTTTAACCAAAACAGTTCCAACATTGGTGCCATCACTTTTCCAAACTTCAACACCATTGGTACCATCATCCGCCGAGAAATAAAGAACGCCATTTATGTTAACTAATGAACCCGGGTTGCTGCTGTTAAGGGAGGCATTAATATCTTTCACCAGGACAGTGCCTGCATCCGTGCCATCGCTTTTCCAGAGTTCGTTACCGTTGACACCATCTTCAGCCGAAAAATAGAGAACGCCACTGATATTAGTTAAAGAGGCCGGGCTGCTGTTATTACTGCCTGCACCGATATTTTTGATCATAACAGTTCCTGCGTCTGTACCATCACTTTTCCATAACTCTATTCCATCCGTTCCATTATCAGCGGTAAAATATAGTACCCCGTTTATATTAAGCAGGTTAGCAGGGTTACTATCGCCAGCTCCCGGGTTTATATTTTTTACCATCACTGTTCCATCGCTGGTTCCGTCTGATTTCCATAATTCGTATCCGTTGGTTCCGTCGGTGGCGGAGAAAAATAAGAGTTGGTTTACCGAGGTAAAATGAGATGGGTTGCTACCCCTATCCCCGTTAATTCCAAAGTATGGGTTGATATCTTTTACCCAGGTTGTAGTTCCTCCGTTAAACATACCAAGGCCATCGCTCTTCCATAACTCATATCCATGCGAGCCGTTATGGGCGGAAATAAATAATACACCATTATGATTTACTATCTCCCGGGGAGCGCCTCCTCCTAATGAATAGATCGAGGTTGATTGGTTGGTACCAGAAAGCGTTCCATCAGTTTGATATACTTCTCTTCCTTTTGCAAAGGCGGGACCATTATCCTGGTTAAAAGCGACAAAATACACCGTCCCATTCATACCAATGAATTGTTTAGGATTACTGCCGCCTGTCGGAACTATGTCCTTTACCAAAACGGTACCGTTTGCAGTTCCATCGGTTTTCCATAGTTCTCTTCCGATTAAACCATTGTTTGCCTTGAAAAAAACAGTTCCGTTCACAACTGTAAATCCTTCAGGGCCGCCACCACCGCCGTTTCCTTTGTATATTTCTTTTACTAATAAAGTGCCTGCTTCGGTGCCATCGCTTTTCCATAACTCTCCACCCGTATTAAAGCATTCTATAAAATCTCCTGGTGTTTTCGCTTCATTACTGGCTGAAAAATATAAGGTCCCGTTCGCATTAAACAGGTTTACCGGGTAGCCATCAGAAACACCAGGAAAAATATCCTTTACTAAAACAGTACCAGCCTCAGTTCCGTCGCTTTTCCAAAGCTCTGCCCCATTTGTGTCATCGAATCCACTAAAAAATAGAATATTGCCAACAGGGGTTAAATAATCAGGGCTGCCATTATCATTCAAATCCTTTACGATCACGGTGCCTGCATCCGTACCATCTGTTTTCCAGAGACCGTTTCCGGTTGCCGCTGTATTTACAAAAAAATAAGTATTGCTGTTAAGTGTAGCAAACCTGCGGATGTTACTGCCTCCCGTTCCTGTCTCGATATCTTTTATCATGATGGTGCCAGCATCAGTACCATTACTTTTCCACAACTCTGAACCATTAACTCCGTCGCTGCCGACGAAATATAAAATGCCGTTGGCGTTATGAAAATCACCAAAGCTGGTTGAACCGGAGCCCGCATAAATATCCTTTACCAGTACTGTACCGATAGATGTTCCATTGCTTTTCCAAAGATTGTACCTGTATGGGGGCACTTCTTCATTGGCGCTAAAAAACAATGTACCGTCAACGTCGGTCATATTTTGAATAGCTGAAAAAGATTTTAAGGCTACGGTTCCTGCATCGGTACCGTCGGACTTCCATAACTCGATAGCGGCACCAGCGTTAATAGTAAAATAAAGAATTCCGTTTGCCGGGACCGGGTTAGTTATGCTGACGTAGTTGGGCCAGTTTTTTACTAAGATTGTTCCGGTTAATGTGCCGTTACTTTTCCACAACTCCCGGATGCCGGTATTTGCATTAAAGACAGAAAAAAAGAGAACATTATTTACTTTGGTAAGTGATGCTATTGATTCTTCTATCAAAATTTCTTTTATTCGTGCGGTTCCTGCATTAGTGCCATCGCTTTTCCATAACCCATTTGGCGATGTGTTCCCTTGAATTGTAAAAAAAAGCTGCCCATTTAGCTCCGTCAAATTTAAAGGTTGCGGCTTAACGCTCAGGCAAATGTTGTTGCTACCAAAATTAATATCTTTTAATAGGGTAAATGGCTGACTAAATGCCGGAAGTTGAAAGAGTAAATAGGCAATGACTAAAATAGGTGGGTAAAATGACTTTTTCATAACCAAAGGTTTAATGGTGGTTCAATACTTTTATTATTACGGTGGAGTAACCTATAAAAATGACTATTTTATTAAAGCTATTAATTACCATCTATCTGGTAAATGATAGATATCACTACTTGTTTTGATTGTTATCAATGAGGCGAGGTTTGTAACCCTCACTTACACCATTTTGGATATTGTATTTATTGCCGGCCGGTACGGAGAGATTTGACAATAAGCGATCAATAAATGCATCGATACGAACAAAAGATTAAAATTGAAAGAAGGGTAGTTGTAAATAGAAACTTCTTACGGCCGAAGATTAATGCATCGTGATAGGAGTACTTCGGTTTAGCAAAGATTGGTTACTTAAAAGTAATCAAATAGTAACAGGTAGTAAAAATAAATTGCAGGCGTAGAACAATTTTCAGAAGAGCGAAAGGTCAGGCTACCGGCAACCAGAAACTAAATTTGCTTCCATCACCATAATCGCTTTCTACCCATATTTTACCGCCTTGTGCTTCGATGAATTCGCGACAAATGGCTAAACCTAAACCGGTCCCTTCTTCCTTGTTTCCCGGAACCCGGAAATAGCGATCCAATATCTTGTCTTTGTAGTTGCTATTAATACCCTTTCCAAAATCCTGTACGCTAAAAACCACGGTTTTGTCTTTTCGTTCAACCGACACAATGATCTTAGAATCTTCAAATGAATACCGAATTGCATTGGCCACCAAATTGGTCAAAACCCAGGAAGTCTTTTCTTTATCTGCATTTACGGCTTCGACAAAGGGATCAATTCGCATTTCAATAGTTTGTTTTTGCTGCTCAGCTTGTGTTTTATTCGCATCAATGGCGTAGAGCAAAATTTCTTTTGGCAGCACCGGTTGAAAAGCCAGTTGAATTTTACCGGCTTCTACTTGTGTAAGGTTGAGTAATTCACCCGTAATCTTAAGCAACCGCTCACTATCTTCTTTGATGTGTTGTACAAGGCCTTTTTGCTCTTCGTTTACCACGCCAACTCTTGCATCTTCCAGTAATTTGGCGCTCATCAGTATGGAAGAGATCGGTGTTTTCAACTCATGGGAGATCGTAGCAATAAAATTGGTCTTGGCTTCATCCAGTTCATGAAAAGGAGTAATGTTTCGCAAAACAATTACTTCGCCGATCACCTGTTCTTCATTTTTAACGATGATCTTTTCTTTGGAAAAATAACTTTCCTTCCTGTCGGCGTATATTTTCAACTCATCTTCATCACCGTTTTGCGGGAATTTCTGTTTGATCTCTTTGACCAGGTCAACCCCATTACAATCGGGTAGCTTTACATCGCAAAGCACCACATCGGGTTCCTGTTGTTCCATTTTTTTTAAAGCGAGTTTGCAATTGGCCGCTTCATATACGTCAAAACTTCCAAACCGATGATGCGGGTCAATAATGTTTGGATTTTTTCTTCGTCATCTATAATTAGAACTGAATTCATATTCCCGGAATGATAGATCACCAAAGCTATGGAAAATAGGTGCTTATACGTTAAGTTTAAAATGATTGCCGACCGGCCTGGCTTATGTTGTATTTTAAAATACTTTTTTTAGTTTAGAGGCCACTTACAACCATCCTGAACCATGAAACGAATGATCCTTCTGTCTATCATGTGCTTGCTTTTTTTCTGCATGGATATGCGGGCGCAGCTTTCCGCTAAACAAGCTAAAGCGATCATGGTAAAACGAATGATAGAATTAAATCATTTGTCACCGCGACCGGTTGATGATAGTTTCTCCGTCGCCATGTTCAGGTCCCTTCTTAAAATTGCCGACAGGAGAAAGTTATTGTTTACCGACGCAGAATATAAAAGCTTGTTGTCGCATACCACCCATCTTGATGATGAACTCAATGGTAAAAGCTGGAAGTTTGTTGAGTTTTTTGAGTCTTTGTATAAAAGGTCATTGACCCGTGCAGATTCGATCATTAATAAACAACTGCAAAAGCCGTTCGATTTCTCCGTTAATGAATCCATCACAACTTCTACTGAAGAAACGTTCAATTTTTCCGTCGACATTGCTGCCTTATCAAATCGCTGGTCACGATACCTGAAGTACAGGGCGCTGAATCAACTTTTTGACCTGGTAACAAATGACAGTAACGGGAAAACGATATTGAAAACAAGTATCAGTAGCTCCGAAGCTAAAGTAAGGGAACGTATACTTTTGTCAGAGACCAGGGTATTGAAAAAAAGCCTGGATCACCCCGCTGGTTTTTCTGAACATGTATTTCAATTATATCTCGATGCGATAGCTTCAGGTTTTGATCCCCATACCAATTACTTTTCCCAGGAAGGAAAAGAAGAGTTCAAAGAAGCGTTGAGTACCGAAGCTCTTTCATTCGGCTTAGCACTGGATGAAAATGAGAAAGGACAGATTGTGATCAACGACCTGACGCCGGGCGGCCCTGCCTGGAAATCGGGAGACATCAATGAAGGCGATGAACTTCTGAGCCTGCAATGGGAAGGCAAAGAAGCTGTAGAAATGGCGGGCCTTTCGTTGGAAGATGCTTACGAAGTTTTGGATCAATCCATCAATGACCGGCTGGTATTAAAATCAAAAAAATCAGATGGCACTATTAAAATTGTTTTTTTACGAAAGGAGAAATTAGAGAACGAAGAGAATACTGTAAAAGGGTTTGTTCTAAAAGGAGAAAAAAAGATCGGCTATATCCTGCTGCCGGCCTTTTATACACAATGGGAAAACGAAACGGGTTCAAGTTGTGCGAATGATGTGGCAAAAGAGATCGTCAAACTAAAAAGAGAAAATATTGATGCACTGATCCTGGACATTCGTTACAATGGTGGTGGATCATTAGGCGAAGCCATGGAAATGGCCGGTATATTCATTGATGACGGACCGCTGATGGGGCAAAAACAAAAAGACGGGAAAGTTATTTACCTCAAAGATCCAAACCGGGGAACCATTTATAACGGGCCAATGGCACTGATGGTAAATGGACAAAGCGCTTCAGCATCAGAAATACTGGCGGGTACGCTGCAGGATTATAACCGTGCTCTCGTCATCGGGAGCAATACCTTTGGAAAAGCAACCATGCAGCAGATGATGCCATTGGATACTAATGCTAAAAAACCCGGTAACATCAACAACGTGAAAGATATTGTTAAGATCACGACCGGTAAACTATATCGCCTGAATGGAGAGACTGCGCAATTAAATGGAGTGAGACCGGATATTGTTTTACCTGATGCATTTGATGGGCTGGATTACCGGGAGAAATTTTTCCCATTCGCTCTTTCTTCTGATTTGGTGACCAGGAATGGCTATTACAAACCATTGGCGCCATTACCAGTGAGTGAACTGACCAGGAAAAGTTCGGAAAGAGTTAATGATAACAGGGAATTCGGCGCCGTCAAAAACATGGTAACGGCTATGAAAGCCCGCCGTGCAAAAACAGAAACGATCCCGTTGAAACTGGAATCCTTTGAACAATGGGCCAAACAAAGGGAGCTGGATTTGAATATTATAGAACGCAATACATCGACAACCGGTATGTTTACAGCTGACAATCATGGACTGGACAAAGCATTGCTCGCAACCAATAACAGCTACGCTATAGAGATAAATAAAGAATGGCTGCAAAATATTACGGAAGATATTTATGTACATGAGGCGTTTTCTGTATTATGTGATCTGATCAAACTAAACCCATCTAAAAATTAACCGGAGCCGAAATTATAAGACCTCCGCAAACCTATCAATTATGCGAATGTATTTGAGAACAAGTTTATTACTTCTTTTTTCTTTGATCTTGCTGACTAGCCGGTCCGCGGCCCAGGCTTTTGAAAATGCCGGGCAGTATATGGATCATATCACTAAAGCCAACCAGGTTCTTACAGAAAAGTATTTGCTATACCTGAGCGGAATGTCACATGGCAAAAGTGCAAGAAAAGTGGAAAAAAGAAGAATTGAAGTTTTACAGGCGATCAGTGATACCAAATTTTCTATAATGGGAATGCCGCCCTATAAAGGCGACCGTACCTTGAAAGATACAACCGTAGCTTACCTGAAAATATTAAACAGTGTTTTTAATGAAGATTATGGCAAGATCGTGAACATGGAAGAGATAGCAGAGCAGAGCTATGACCTGATGGAAGCCTATATGCTGGCACAGGAAAAAGCCAACGAAAAATTGCAACAGGCTTCGGAAAAGCAAAATGAAATGCAAAAGAAATTCGCGGCGAAGAATAATATTACCTTAATAGAGAGCGAATCAGCATCTGAAGCTAAAATGAAGATCGCCTCAGCGGTGATGAAACATTATGATGAAGTGTACCTGATTTTTTTTAAATCATACAAACAGGAAGCCTACCTGATGGATGCGGTAAACCAGAAGAATGTCAATAGCATTGAGCAAAATGTCAATTCATTGCAAAGTTTTTCTGAACAGGGACTGGAGAAGTTAAAGGACCTGAAAGGATACAATAATGACGCTTCGCTGATCATTGCCTGTCGCAACCTGCTAACTTTTTACAAGGACGAAGCAAAGAAAGGGTCAGCCATGACCGATTTTTTTCTGAAAGCTGAAAACTTTGCCAAATTGAAAAAGCAGTTTGACAGCAAGTCTGGTTCGAAGCGTACACAGCAGGATGTAGATCAATTTAATAAAGCCGTAAAAGAAATTAATGATGCCGGCAACGATTATAATTCGATCAACAATGACCTGAATAAACAAAGGAGTAAAACTCTTGATGGATGGAACAATGCGGTGAAGAGGTATATGGATGAGTATATTCCTGTTCAGAAAAAATAAGGCCCCGAAAATGTTATGTGAGTTGTTTGAAACTCTAAATAAGGTTGCCAACTTTTTAAAAGTTGGCAACTCTTTTCTAACTATCGAAGTATTCTATCAATGAGTTGATGATTAATTTACCCGGATCTTAAAATTTCCTCCCTGGTTATTCTTCTCCATCTCATCCATCATCTTATTTCTTTCTTTGGTAAATTCTTCGGGGGTTACTTTCTTTCCTTTGGTTGGTTCTTTGATGGCGGCGATATTCGCTTTGGGAGATATCTCCAACGCTGTATACACCGTCCTGCCATTATTAGTTTCCAGTCCGAGAATCAAGCCGGGTAATTGCCCCTGCATTTCCGGTCCAGCGGATACAGGAATATCAGTAGTAAACCAGGCGACAACTGAAGAAGTGTCGTCAATTTCCTTGCGTTCCATTTTTCCATTATCCATGGTCATCATCATTCTTTTCCCAATCCGTTGCGAAGTTGCTTTTCGACACAGATGATTTAAGATCGTTTTTGTTTCGTCGCTTAGTTTCCAGTTGCCTTTGCGGATACTGTCGCTTATCAAAAACTTTTTATCAAAAAACTCGCGGGTTTCCACCTTACGGGACTTTTCAAAATCACAAAAAACAGCGTCATCAGCGCCCCCCCCCATTGTACGGATCATGACACCACCGCCACCACTGAAATTGTCATCCTGTATCTCATCGTCCATTTGTTTCCACATCATTTGCCCGTTGGCAAAATTCATTTCAAACTTGTCCGTCCTTGTCCGTGGGATCGCATTCTCTTCGCCCGGTGCATCGCTGGTAACGATCTGCATTTGTATCGTTCGCTGGTAAAGAACTTTACCCTCTTTTTGTTGGGCCTGCGTTCCGGCAAATAACAATAGAGCCAGTCCGGAGAAAAGTATTTTCTTCATAATTTTTAATTTTTTCAAAGCTAATACAACGAGCAAGAAGGAGAAGTTAACACACCTTGCATTAACGTTAATAAAGGTTAATGGAACGAAAAACGGCCACGGTATTGATTTACATTTGTAGCTGTAACGCATAAGAATGAACAAACTTCGCTGGATGTCGATATTGATGGGAATGGTCATCCTGGTGATCACCGGCTTCCAGGTGTACTGGCTGAAGGATAACTATAACCGCGAAAGAAAGGCGGTAGAAGTAAGAACCGATGCGCTTTTTCATGAAACGGTCCGCCAGGTACAGGACTCATTGTGGCAGCAGAAACTGTATATCGTGCTGAAAGATTCTTCCGGTGTTACCACCAGCCTCAACAGAAAAATACCGCGGTTGCCATTAGGCAAGTCACATCCAGGTCAGCCAAACGCTGCAAGGGTCATTAATCTTATTACCCAAACGGTAATAAATGATTCGCTTGCCAAATTGAATAAGAAGAAAAATGGTGTATTCATTTCTCTCAAAGAAAATGGGACCCACCGGGGAACGGATACATCCGGAAAGATCAGTTTTGTTCTTGATTCTTTGCCGCCCGAAGATATCAGGGAAGTGGTAGTAGTGAGTGCCGATGGAAAAGGCCGGGAAGTAAGATCACCAGGTGATTCCATACGAGCAGGAAGAAGTTTTCGTAATAAGGAGATGCTGAGTATTGGGAAAACATTGAGCAGAGATAGTATTAACAATACCGTTTCGCAGATCAACACCATTTATTTTAATACCGATAAGGGAGACAACTTTAAAATAAAGATCGATTCATTATTCAACGACTCTATTCCCTCCAATCTGATTTCTGATGAATTTTCCAAAGCATTGAAAGCCGAGAAACTGGAACTTCCATTTACTATTCACCGCGATACCGCACAAATTCCTCCAGCAGGAGACTTTATACGAAGACCGATGTTTGCAGGTTTTGCGGGTTATAAACTCCAACTCGGAAATACATTTCCGTATCTCATCAAACAAATATCATTGCCGATCCTTTTTTCGTTTTTCCTGGTCGGTATTACCATTTTTTCATTTGTGCTTTTATATCGCAGTCTTTTTAAACAATACAGGCTGGGTCAGATAAAGAATGACCTGATCAGCAATATCACCCATGAACTGAAAACACCGATCGCCACGGTGGGTGTAGCGATTGAAGCATTGAAGAATTTTAATGCTATACAGGATCCGCAAAGGACCAAAGAATACCTGAATATTTCTCAAAACGAATTGCAGAGACTTGGACTGCTGGTCGATAAAGTGTTAAACCTTTCGATGTTTGAAAAGAAAGAGATAGAAGTGAAGTACGAGGTGTTTGATCTGAAGGAAGTAGTGAATGAAGTGGCGGCTTCGTTGCGCCTGCAAATAGAAAAGTATAATGCAAGGGTGTCTGTAGAAACGGAAGGAGACACACATATAAAAGGCGACCGGCTTCATCTGCTCAGTGTGGTCTTTAACCTGCTGGATAATGCCCTGAAGTATAACAAGGGAAATGCAGCTATACAGGTAACAATAAAAGAAGAGCCATCTGGTATCGTAATGAAAGTAACGGACAATGGTATTGGAATACCCGCGGCCTATAAAGAAAAAATATTTGAGAAATTTTTCCGGGTGCCTGCCGGCGACACTCATAATGCCAAAGGCCATGGCCTTGGGTTGAGTTATATCGCCCAGGTTGTTCGCCAGCATAAAGGAACGATAACCGTTGATAGCCATGAGGGCATCGGCAGTACCTTTACCATAATTTTGCCCAAACAAAACACATGATACCGATTAAAATATTTTATGTAGAGGATGAATTGTTCCTCGGAAAGATCGTCAAGGAAAGCCTGGAAAGCCGCGGTTTTGATGTGATCATGGAAAGTGATGGCGCAAAAGCTACGGAACTTTTCAAAAAGACAAAACCGGATGTTTGTGTGGTGGATATTATGTTGCCCAATAAAGATGGCTTTACTATCGCCGACGAAATAAGAAATATCGATGATGAAGTTCCCATTATTTTTCTGACAGCTAAGACACAAACCGAAGATGTAGTAAAAGGGTTTACACTGGGTGGCAATGACTATATACGTAAACCCTTCAGCATGGAAGAGCTGATTGTTCGTATTCAGCATGTACTGCGGCAAAAAATAGAAGGACCCAAAAAACCTACTGGCGACCAGGTGGTTATCGGCAAGTATAACTTTCAGCTCAACCGCCAGGTATTGAATGATGGTAAAGACGATCGTAAATTGTCTTACCGGGAGAGCGAATTATTAAAGCTCTTATACGAAAACCGCGACAAGATCATCGATCGTAAGGAAATATTGAATTTGCTCTGGGGAAATGATTCGTTTTTTAATTCAAGAAACCTGGATGTATATATTACCAAACTCCGCAGTTATTTAAAGGAAGACAGTTCGCTGGAGATCATTACCATTAAGGGGATTGGGTACCGGTTTGTAACAGCGTAAATGCCCATGCTGACTACCGAAAGGTAAAGGGTTATTATTCTATACCCAGCGTTTTTAAAAATTCTTCATCGGTTTCTGCAGCTCTTGCTTCCACCTCGTATTTATTGTTTATATACCCATTCCGGATACTTTCCAATAGGTATAAAAATATAAAAAAGAGTAAGCCGTGTTGTTTGAATTGCTCCACATGTTTTAGCTCATGTAAAACCCATTGCTTGTTTTGAAAAAACTCCAGCCTTGCTGTATTGTGTAGATGAATCGTTTTTCCAATGACAATGGCCACCTTTTCGCTTTTTAATTTCCATGCTGCCAACCGTGCGATAAAAGATCGTTCTTTGATTCTGAAATCTATATTGAGTGATTTATCTGTGTTCATTATTGGGTTGGATCGCCGAAATTAAATACATCCCGCTCGTTCTTATTTTATCGGCTACTAAATTCCGTGAAATCAGTTGAACAAGGTGACTGAAAGTAGTTTATTTTTGTTGTCCTAAATTACAGGCATGACCACCACCCGGGCATATTCCGCAGCAAAAATTTTTACAGGAGATTCCTGGCTGAATGATCATGTAGTAATAACGGAGGGATCGGTTATCGCGGCCGTCATTCCTTCTGGTTCTTTGCCACCTGGCATCGTGGTCCAGCATTTTCCCGATGCAATATTGGCCCCTGCTTTTATTGATCTGCAGATCTATGGAGCTCATGGAAAGCTGCTGGCCGTTTATCCCGAACCTGATTCGCTTTCTAAATTAAATGAATACTGTCGTAGCGGCGGCGCGGCTTACTGTTTACCGACGGTGGCTACCAACGCCTATGAAGTGTTTTATAAAAGTATTGATGCCGTAAAAAAATATTGGGAAGAGAGTGGTGAAGGAGTGCTGGGCTTACATATCGAAGGTCCGTGGATCCATCCGCTAAAAAAGGGTGCACATATTGAATCATATATTCATGCTCCATCCCTTGAACAGGCACGGGCCTTACTTGACTATGGCAAGGATGTTATTAAGATCATTACACTTGCGCCAGAAGTTTGCAGCCAGGAAGTAATTGATCTTATTCTGTCCTATGATGTTATCATTTCAGCCGGGCATAGTAATGCCAGTTATATGGAAGCGATAAATAGCTTTACAAAAGGGATAACGGCTGTTACGCACCTGTACAATGCCATGAGCCCTTTACAACACCGGGCGCCCGGGTTGGTAGGAGCGGCTATGGATAATAAAAAAGTAATGGCAAGCATTATTCCTGACGGACATCATGTGGATTATGCCGCTATTCGTATCGCGAAAGAAGTGATGAAAGAAAGATTGTTTATTATTACCGATGCGGTAACAGAAACGACAGAAGGGCATTATCCTCATCACCTCGAAGGAAGTAAATATGTTTCCAATAATATTCTTAGCGGCTCTGCCCTGACCATGAATAAAGCGGTTCAAAATTTAATAGAATATACGGGAATTGAATTGGGAGAAGCTTTACGGATGTGCAGTTTGTACCCCGCCAGGGTAATAGGGCTGGAAAAGGAGCTGGGAAAAATTGAAAAGGGCCTTAAAGCTAAAATGGTATTGTTAAGTGAAAGGAATGATGTGGTGCAGCTGATTGGATAAAAAAGATAATCCAGTTTAAACACCAATCAATATTGTATCGGGTGATAAAAATTAATTCCTCCTCCGTACTTGGCACTCATAGCAGACATCCTGTCCTCCCAACCGGCAGCGTCTTGTCCCTGCCCATCTGAAGAAGTACCGGCACCTGAATTATTTTGAACCCCCTGGTTGGCCTGCAACCCACCTAAATATCCAGCGCCCGAACCTACAGCCGCTACACTGAGAACCATAGCCGCGACCTGGCCCCAGTTGATCTCATTTTTTTTAATGCCAATGAGGGTCTTTATTTCCTTTAATACTTCATCCAGTTTTATTTTCGTTTGCTTGTTAAGAATGAACGAAACATACTGCTCAACAATATTCATTGAAACAAAATCCAGCGAAAAATTATTTTTCGCCACCAGGTCGGCTTCAATTAGTAATTTAACGGAGTGATTGACCAGGTAAGCATCATCGAAATAACCTTCCAGGTTTTTCTTCCTCATTTCTAAGCCATGATCCTGTGAATCGAGATAGCTTGTAAGTTTAACGACTGCTTCTTTCACCGCCACATATTCGGACAGCTTTGCTTCATTTAAAAGTTCGCGCAATAATTGTGGACACCTGGTTACATAGTTCAGGTAGCCAGTAACAATACTGTTGATCGTTTTTTCACCCATCAGGAATCCACCGTATTTTTTTATGGTGGCGGTAAGACCATCATAAGCCTCGTCCTTTTTTTGACCAATTGCATTTTCGAGCCGCTCAATTGTTTTTTCTACCGCATCAACATTCAAGGCACTGACAGGAGTACCACCATTGTGCAGCCGCCGAATATCATTTTCGATAAACTCTGTTAGCTTCTTCATCAGCCCGGGCTGAAATGATTCATTGGTCATACACCATTGTTTCCATTCGTTTAGTTTTTCCAATGGCGTATTCCCCATCTCCAGCTCTTTCATAATAGATTGAAGCATTTCCATTTTATTCTCCGCTTCCGGCACCAGGTGTTTTCTTATCAGTTCATTTTTTTTATTCAGCTCCTCCAGCCTCGTTGCCCATTCTTCCTTATAGCCGTCATCATTCTTATTCCCTTTTAAGCGATAGGTATTAACATAATTCAGATAACCACCGAGGTCCACAACATTATCAAATGCTTCTTTAAACCATGGCGCCTCTTTATAGGTTTCGCCAGCCATCAACATCAGTAAGCCTCTCTGTAATAATAGCAGACCTGTTTCCACATCATCGAAGGGTATACCCAGCAAAGCTTTTAGTTCTTTATGATGCGATAATGGCGTTGCGTCCTTCAGCAAGGGTATGATCCGTTTGCCCAATCTTTTGCTTGTTTGTATTTCCGCATCCACACCCTCCGAAGCAAAGGCCTGGAGCGACCAGATCAATACTACTACTTCTGCTTTTTTAATGTATACATCAATGACGGCTTGAATATCATCACCCGGCACCATTTGATGCACGTCAAACCAAACTTCATGACCGTCTCTTTCAAGGGTTTCGTTGATCCGGGTGGCCAGCGATTTATCGTTCCAGGAGTGACTGATGAATATTTTCATAACGTCCTGTTTTATGAATGTTATTGAAAATGTTTTGGAAAGGAGTTATTTTCACCGGACTTCAAAAAATTTATGTCCGGGTATAATCATTTGAATACTGAAAGGTAAGAATTTTAAGGCTGTGATTTTTCCTGGCTGGATCCCGGTGGGCCAAGATCCATTATTTCTAATACATCCAGCGGGACTTGGTTTCTTTTACCTTTAGATCAATTCCGTCGATTTGAATTCGTTTATATAGGGTATCGTAAGATATATCTTTCCACATTTCATGCGGGGCTAATGCCCTTTACACGACATGTATTGCATTTAGGTTGGATACACCCCGCTTTCCGTCTAATTTTTAGATACGTTAGTTCAACTTCATCAGTACTTTCTTTATGGTATCATAATGTTGCCAGGGAATAAAATGACTGGCCCCTTCGATCATCATTATTTCAACCGAAGAAGCGTTCACAAATTTTTTGGCTGCATAGGCTGCATTGCCCGCGGGTACAAAAGTATCTTTCGAACCATGAACGATATAAACTTTCCCTTTGACGGCGGAAAACTTATCCTGCAACGCATATACATCTTTTTTGAAAAAAATCAATTCCCTGTTGCTGGGCCTAAAAGCACCGGGAATAAAGTAACGCATCAACGCACCATCCATGATGTAACGCCAGGGCTCTTTTTTCTCTTCGGCGGGATCCACGGATGCGGCTAATAAAACAAGTCCATCTACCAATCCGGGGTTATCCGCATACAACTGTATGATCATTGGACCTCCTAATGAATGACCAACCAGGTAAAAAGGTTTCCCGTTTTTCCATTCGTTGAAAAGTGGACCGATCAAGGCTGATTGTTCTTTCAATGGAACCGCTTTTCCAAAATCACTGTCACCAAATCCCGGTCGGTCGACAGCGATCATCCGGTATCTGCTTAAGAGATCCTTGTCCTTCATATATTGTGTGAAGGCGTTCCAGCTTCCCGGTGAGCCATGAACAAAAACGATGGTAGCTAACGTATCATTACCCGATTGCGCATAATGCATATTACGTTTGCCCAGCTTTACCGTTTTTGTAGTAAGGACCACCCCGTCGTTCCCAAAATCTTTTTTAGCTTCACTGTCGCTTATTTTAAATTTCATACAGCTCTGCGCCATGATCAACCATAGCAGTATGATTATGACACCACCTACTGATATTTTCATAATTGATTTCTTCATTCTATGTTTACTTAATGCCGGCGAATACCAACGTTAAGATCTTGCTTTTCGTTACGCTGGTTTTCTCTTTCAATGGAGAAATAGCATTAAAGAAACCGGTGAGTGATCTCATGCGTGAAAATTTTAGTGTTATACCTACCGCATGTTTTATTCAAGTGATCATTACGCGACTGCTTCTTCCTCCTTCCTCCACTGTTTATCCATTATAAACGTGCCGAACGGAACTATAGAAGCGATAAAGGATTTAGCCAGCCAACTCCAATCTTTTTTATATTCGTTTTTTACTTCCCAGGCCATCACAATAAAACCGACAAATAAAAGGCCATGCAACCCGCCAACAATCGTAACGGCGATGGGTAAATCCGCTAAATATTTCAATGGCATAGCAATGAATAATAACACAAGAAAGGAAACTCCTTCTGCAAAAGCGATTTTTCTAAACCAGCTAAATGTCTTTTTCATCTTTTAGTATGCGTTTTTCATAGTTCATTCTTCAAAAAGCTCATGATGACACCAGCCTCGGAGTATAAAGTCCCCTTTAGGGGATTTAGGGGTTAATAATTTATCACCTGTTCCTCTATCGTTTCCGGTATCTCCCTCCATTCGTATTGCTGGTTGCGAAGTTGCGGTTCGAATCCGGCTTCACGAATAGCATCCTGGATGGTCTTGTAGGTAAAGCGATGCGGTGCGCCCGCAGCACTAACAACATTTTCTTCGATCATGATAGAACCAAAGTCATTGGCGCCGCTATGCAAACAAACTTGTGCTGTCTGTTTACCCACGGTCAGCCAGCTGGCCTGTATGTTTTTTATATTGGGTAACATGATGCGGCTTAAAGCGATCATGCGGATATATTCATCAGCCGTTGTAAGATTGTGTACACCCCGAATTCTTGCCAGCAGGGTATCAACATCCTGGAATGTCCAGGGAATAAAAGCTAAAAACCCTTTTGCGTCAGCCGGCTTGCGGCTTTGTACTTCACGGATCTTCGCCAAATGTTCAAAACGCTCTTCAATAGTTTCTACATGACCAAACATCATCGTGGCGGAAGTGGTGATGCCCAGCTTATGTGCTTCATGCATGATGTCAAGCCATTCCTGTGCGCCGCATTTCCCTTTGGAGATAAGACGACGAACCCGATCTATCAGGATCTCGGCACCGGCGCCAGGCAATGAATCCATACCGGCATCTTTCAATGCCATCAATACATCCCGGTGACTACTCTTCTCCAGTTTGGTGATATGGGCTACTTCGGGTGGCCCCAGTGTATGTAATTTGATGCCGGGGTATTCTTCCTTTATCTGCCTGAAAGTATCCACATAGAAACGCAGACCCAGTTCCGGATGATGACCACCTTGTAATAACAATTGGTCACCACCATATTTTAAGGTCTCTTCAATTTTCTGCCGGTAAACGGGCATTTCAGTGATGTACGCCTCCGGATGACCGGGCACCCGGAAGAAATTACAGAACTTACAATTGGCAATACACACATTGGTGGTATTAACATTGCGATCTATCTGCCAGGTCACTTTTCCGTGTGGCACTTGTTTCTTGCGCAATTCATCGGCGACAAACATCAGGTCGGTAAGCGGTGCATGATGATAGAGGTAAACGCCTTCGTCTACCGACAAAAATTCAAACTGTGATGCTCTTTCTAATAGCCCGGATATTGACATACTCCTATTTTTATTGGCTGGAATTGGGGTGCAAAAATACAATGCTACAACAAGAAAAGGGCTGTACGGTTTTGTTTATGTGGCGTATTGGGCTAAATTTATTGCAATATGGAATGAATTGCGTCAATTATCCCTTTTCAATTGTCTTTATTTATCAACGAGATGCTAGACCTATGAAGAGAATAAAAATACATTTATTTATCATCATGTTGCTGGCTGGTCTGTCGGGCCAGTCCCAGGAAGAGTTTATTGAGCCGGTTTCACGCCTGCTGACGAGGTTTCGTGTTACACAACTTACCGGGGGGGTTATAATTTTGAACGCAAGGCTGGATGATTTTCCCGATACACTCAATTTCATACTTGATACGGGTAGCAGTGGTATCTCCCTTGATTCCTCTACCGTTGCTTACTTTAACCTGCATCCGGAAGCATCCGACAGAACCATAAGAGGAATTGCCGGGATCAAAAAAGTTGGTTTTTTGTATAACCGAAAGTTGCAATTTCCCGGCCTGACAGTTGACAGCCTTAATTTCCATGTCAATGATTATTCAGTGCTGACCAGTGTATATGGCGAACAAATAGACGGCATCATTGGCTATTCGCTGCTGAGCCGGTATATTATTAAAATAAATTATGACAGCCTCTACATGGATATCTGTAGCAGGGGCAGTCTTCGTTATCCCAGGGGAGGCTATTTGTTAAAACCTATTATAAGCACCTTGCCCGTTCAGTTTGCCCGGATAAAAGATGAAAAAGCATATAATTTACGTTTCCTGCATGATATAGGTGCCGGTGTTTGCCTGATGTTGTCAAAGGATTTTGTGGAGGACAGCGCCCTGTTACAAAAGAAAAGGAAGCTTTGGCCAAAAGACGGCGAGGGTATCGGCGGCAAGATCAGTATGAACCTGACCATTGTCAAAGAATTAAAAATTGGCCCTTATCGTTTCCGTAATGTGCCGACTTATATTTTTGAGGACACCTATAATGTTACTTCCTACCCTTATCTCGGCGGATTGATAGGTAATGACATATTGCGACGCTTCAATGTAATTTTCAACTATCAGAAAAGAGATATTCATTTGGTACCCAATTCGCATTTCAGGGACCCGTTTGATTACTCCTATTCAGGGATCGAATTATACTTTATCGATGGAAGAATAGAAATAGGAAGCGTGGCAGTGGGCTCGCCGGCTGAGCAGGCTGGAATAAAGCAAGGCGATGTAGTGATTGCGATCAATAATGACTTTTCTCAAAACTTCAATAAGTACAAAATGGCTATACTGGCTTCCAATGCCAAAGTTAAAATTGTCATCCGGCGGGAGGGAGAATTGGTACAGATGGAAATGAAGATGAGGAGTATTCTATAGTTAAGAGGTAAAGGAGAAAACTAGCCGAAAGAGTAGAATCGAAACTTCTGATAATTTGATAATATATAGCCATTCCCCGCTTTTATGTTTTTTGAAAACTTAATTGCCTCACAAGATTTTTGTTAAGCTAATACAATTTCAACCTTTCAACCAACTCTTTTTTCTCCTTTCTCTTTTAATCTCTTAGCCTATTTTTGCGCCTTACTTTAAAAACGCTTGTCCAAACATTCTCATTCAACCGCTGTTAATAAGCTATGATACAATTTGAAAAATTTGAATTGGCCAATGGGCTGAGAGTCATTGTTCACCAGGACAATTCTACGCCTATGGCCGTTATGAATATCATGTACGATGTTGGCGCCAGGGATGAGGACCCTAATCGTACGGGTTTTGCTCATTTGTTCGAGCACCTGATGTTTGGAGGTTCGGTTAATATCGAAAACTATGACGAGCCTTTACAGATGGCAGGAGGTGAAAATAATGCCTACACCACCAACGATCTTACTAATTATTACCTGCAATTGCCGGCGGAGAATCTTGAAACTGCCTTCTGGCTGGAAAGCGATCGTATGTTATCGCTCGCCTTTGGAGAAAAAAGCCTTGAAGTACAGCGCAAAGTAGTGGTGGAAGAATTTAAGGAACATTACCTAACCAAACCATACGGGGATGCGTGGCATAAGATGAGAGAACTGGCGTATAAAATGCACCCTTATCGCTGGATGACGATCGGCAAAGAATTATCTCATATTGAAACGGCACAATTAGAAGATGTAAAAAATTTCTTTTTTAAGTTTTACCGGCCTGCGAATGCCATCATGGTGCTGGCTGGTAATGTAACTGTTGAAAAGGCAAGAGTGCTTGCGGAAAAATGGTTTGCTGATATTCCTTCCGGGGAAAAATATAACCGTAACCTGCCAGTGGAATCCCCGCAAAATGAAGAACGTAGAATGACGATAAAAGCAAATGTTCCATTAGATGCATTTTACAAAAGCTGGCATATGGCCGATCGTCTTGACAAAAGGTATTATATAGCCGATCTTCTTTCGGAGATCTTAAGTGGCGGAGGTTCATCAAGGCTGTATCAATCATTGGTAAAAGAAAAGCAATTGTTCAGCAATATTGAATGTCATCATTTTGGAAGTACTGATGCGGGCTTATTGGCCATTGAGGGAAAATTAGTGAAAGGAGTGAAAATTGAAGAGGCTGAAAAAGCTGTTGAAGAAGTTTTGCAGGGATTGAAAGACGAGCCGGTGATGGAAATTGAACTGCAGAAAGTAAAAAATAAAACAGAAAGCATGATCGCTTTTGAGGATATGAGTGTGATGAACAGGGCCAATAGCCTGGCCTACTATGAAATGCTGGGAGATGCCGAACTGATGAATGTAGAGCTGGATAGATATGACGCGGTTACCACGCAGGATATTCTGGAAGAAAGCCGAAAAATTTTCAGAAAGGAGAATAGCAATACCATCTGGTACTTAGCGGAAAACTAATCCCGGCGATACATTGGATTTTTGTATTGGCCCAAATTTTATCAACGAAGAATTTGTCATTCATGATTATCGAAAACGAAAGGAGTACAATGTTAGAAAGGAAAAATGCGCCACCGATTGTTGATGCGGTTAATTTTAACCTGCATTTAAAGCCCTATAAAAAACTCACCCTGAAAAACGGAATTGATGTATACACCATAGATGCTGGTGCGGAAGAGGTAATGTCCATTGAATGGGTTTTTTATGCAGGCAACTGGTATGAGGACAAGAACCTGGTAGCGGCCACTACCAACCTGATGTTGAAGAACGGAACTTCTGCCAAAACCGCTTTTCAGCTGAATGAGCATTTTGAGTATTATGGGTCTTATCTCAACCGGAGCTGCCATAGCGAAACAGCAACGGTGACGCTGCATTGTCTTACCAAGCATGTAAAAGAATTGTTGCCGGTGGTCAGGGAGTTTTTAACGGATTCGGTTTTCCCGGAAGAAGAGCTGGCGATCGCCCGACAAAATATGAAGCAACGGTTGAAAGTAAGCCTGAAGAAGAGTGATTTTGTAGCGGGAAGATTGATTGATGTTTATTTGTATGGTAAGGAACATCCCTATGGTCGTTTCAGCAACGAGGAAGATTTTGATGCACTGACAAGAGAGCAACTATTGGATTTTTATAAAAACTATTATCAGCAGGGAAAGGTAGTGTTGTTTGTTGCAGGGCGTTTGCCAGACAACCTGGAGGAATTACTGAATGAGCAGTTTGGTGATCTTTCAAATAAACCAGTTGCTGAAAACAAATTTGCGATCAATAGTGCAGAAGAAAAAAAATTCCGTGTCACCAACGACCCGGATGGTGTACAGGGTTCTATTCGTATGGCAAGGCCATTTATCGGCCGCAAGCATCCTGACTATATGAAAGCGCAGGTATTGAATACTGTCTTTGGTGGTTTTTTTGGTTCAAGACTGATGGACAATATCCGTGAAGACAAGGGGTATACTTATGGCATTCATAGTTATTTTCAGAATCATATGCATGATGCCGCCTGGATGATCAGTACGGAGGCAGGTAAAGATGTAAGCGAAGCCACGATTACGGAAGTGTATAAAGAAATGCAGATACTGCGGGATGAATTGGTAGATGATGAAGAATTATTATTAGTAAAGAATTTTTTGATAGGGACAGTATTGGGCGACCTTGATGGCCCGTTTCATATTATCGGCCGCTGGAAGAATATTATTTTGAACAACCTGGATGAGGATTATTTCAATCGTTCCGTGGACACCATCAAAAATATTTCAGCGCAAGAAATTCAGGAACTGGCGAATAAATATTTGATACCTAAGGATTTTTATGAGTTGGTGGTGGTGTAGTGTGTGTAGTTGTATTAAGTGTTCAGAGTTTATAATTATAGGATGTCACACCAGGCTTGACCCGGTTTCTTTCCATACAGAATTTTCAATAGAAAAAGTTGCCGGGTCAAGCCCGGCATGACCGCGAAGAGTGATTATTGTTTTGAAAATTTATCAGCTTCAAATAGCGTTACGGCATTATTTCACCGATAGCGTCCAGTTTTCTTTTCAACCTGGTTCCGGGAGTAAAACGTTTTGCTATGGTAATACGGAAGTCACCGGTTTTAATTCCATATTGATAATTGGATGATCTTCCTTTAGCATTGGTCGCATTGTGCAACCAGGAAATGGTGAAAGCCCATTCCTCACTATTGTATCCCGCTACCGCACGCAGGGTTGCATTAGGACTGACACTGGTACGATTAGCCGATCCGGTTGCGGTTTCTTCTTTCACCATGCTGATATCAGCGTTGATAGTAGCACTGCCGGTAAGAAAAAGATTTTCCTGCCATACAGCAGTATAAGCATAGCCGGCACCAGGGCCAAATTCCAGTAGGCGCACCCGATCGATACCTTGTTGTGGATAATAGGCATTAAGATGCGAGGGCACCAACGCACTGTCCCCCTTTGTTGTTCCATAATATATTTCAGCGCCCAACAATACCGAGCCCGCTGATCTTTTCTGCCATTCATTTTGTAGAAACCCTGCCCGGTAAGAAAATCGTTCACCATTCAGCAGCCTGTACACCGAACCACCCAGCAGGTTTACTTT
>JANOCH010000435.1:0-2289 GCA_031412015.1 Chitinophagaceae bacterium | reverse complement strand
ACGGTCAATCGTTATTGTGCTTCTGGTTTGGAAACCATCGCCATTGCTTCGGCCAAGATCAGGACCGGGCAGGCCGATTGTATCATAGCTGGCGGTACGGAAAGTATGAGCCTGGTGCCCACGGCAGGGTGGAAAACCGTTCCTTCTTATACCATCGCCAAAGATGATCCGGATTACTACCTCAGCATGGGATTAACGGCAGAAGCTGTGGCTAAAGATTATAAAGTCAGCCGTGAGGACCAGGATGAGTTTTCTTATCAGTCGCACCAGAAAGCTATTGCCGCTATAAAAAATGGTCATTTCAAAAGCGGCATTCTTCCGATCAACGTAGAAGAAATTTACCTGGATGCAAAAGGGAAAAAGCAAAAAAGGAATTATATCATGGATACGGATGAAGGTCCCCGTGCTGACACATCACTTGAAGTATTGGCCAAATTAAAACCGGCTTTTGCGGCAGGTGGAATGGTAACGGCGGGCAATTCATCGCAAACCTCTGACGGCGCGGCATTCGTTATCGTCATGGGAGAGAAGATGATGAATGAACTGGGATTAAAACCCATCGGACGGCTGGTGGCTTGTGCTTCCGCCGGAGTTCCTCCCCGAGTAATGGGTATTGGCCCGGTAGCGGCTATTCCCAAAGCATTGAAACAGGTTGGTATGAATCTGAACGATATTGACCTGGTGGAATTAAATGAAGCATTTGCTTCACAGGCATTAGCTGTTATCCGTGAAGTCGGATTGGATCCTGCAAGAGTCAATATCAATGGCGGAGCCATAGCATTAGGTCATCCATTAGGTTGTACCGGTGCCAAGCTGACGATACAGGTATTGAACGATATGAAGAGATTGAATAAAAAATATGGAATGGTGACAGCTTGTGTTGGTGGGGGTCAGGGGATAGCTGGGGTGATTGAGAATCTTTAATAGAAAGTAGTTGTGTATTTAATAATCATTAAGTGTGTTTTGGCAAGAAAAGATTGACGTACTAAAGAAGCAATTCAATCCTGCTGAATTCAGAGTTCCATTCACGGATTGGGTTGACATTATGAAGAGTATCGAAGGAAGATTTATTAAGAAACAGAATTCAAACTCGCATTTTTAATAACTGGCCAGATAATATCCGGCAAAAGAATTTTATTGAAGTAATTGATTTCGCTAAACTTCAGAATTACTTAACGAGACTTGGGGCTGACAATAATTATTGGGTAATAATGGTGTTAGGGGATTCGCAAAGTAGCCGGCATTATATCTATGACTGCAAGTTTAATTCATTGCAACAATTAGTAAGTCTCACCTCAAACGACTTTTATATTGTAAGCAAAAAATACGAATGGTTTACATGCTTCAATCTTGAAAAAGCCTTTAATGTAATATGTAATAAGACTTTTTAAAAGTGGTAATACTATCACGCCATTTGAAAAAGCATAGATCAACAAAATAAAAAAGCGGAATGTTTTCAATTTAAGATTGTTGCATTTGCTGTACAATCCTGACAATAATAAACTCCGCAGGACGAGCAGGAGCCATTCCAATTTCAATGATCATACTTCCTTCCAGGATATCCTGTGCCGTCATTGTTTGTCCCAATCCCGTTCTGACAAAAAATGCATGTTCCGGTTTTGCACCCGCTAAAGCACCAGCTTTCCATTGAACGGTTAGGAAATTTTCGATCATCGCCCTTACTTTTACCCAGGTATTCACATCGTTGGGTTCAAATACAAATGGATGAGTAGCTTTTTTAACCGATTCTTCTACCATGTTAAAGAAACGGCGAACGGATATATAGCGCCATTCATTGTCATAACCCGCCAACGTTCTGGCGCCCCATAAGAGCGTTCCTTTTCCGGTAAAAGATCTGATGGCGTTGATGGATTTTCCCGTGCTATGCGTTTTTAACACTTCCTGGTCGGCATCGTTTAAAGCGATCTCAGGCCCTTTGACAATTGAGAGAGACACACTGGCCGGAGCTTTCCAAACGCCTCTCGTATTATCGACATTCGCATAAATGCCTGCAACAGCCGATGAGGGTGAAAGAGTAAAGGTATCATTCGATAATGCTGTTTTTATCGTTGAATAAATGTCAGTCCCGTTTAATTTAGGATTATTCAGGAAAAGCCCATCAAACTCACCTTTTGCCTTTACATCTTCCTTTCCTGATTCTTTCGTAATGGTATGATGGATTATTTTTACGGTACTGTCTGCATAATAATTAGGGATGGTTGTTTGTAGGAAGGGATAGTAGGCTGCACCATATTTTAATGAGCCCGGATTTTCCCCACCCGTTATACT
>JANOCH010000434.1:0-4351 GCA_031412015.1 Chitinophagaceae bacterium | reverse complement strand
TATCCAATGAATCAAGCACCACCCGCCTTGCTTTTACCTTATCAATGGCCTGTCCTAAGCGGACAAACAAACCTTCCAGATCATACCTGCCTGTTTCCGGCGTTTCAGCCCTTTTGATAGGTACGTACTCAAGGTATATTTTACTTTCCCTGATATGTTTATCCAGGTCAAAGCCTAATGACCTTATATTTATTTCCAGCTCCTCCGTATTTTCTTCAAAGGACATAAATACAGCGGGTTCATCAAACAAGACAATTCCCTGTACAAGAAATTCCATTGCCATAATTGTTTTTCCGCACCCCGTGCTCCCCAATATAAGGGTAGGCCGATTTTTGGGAATGCCTCCATTGGTGATAACATCAAGACCCTGGATACCGGTAATGGACTTCGGGAATTTCAAATTACTTGTTTTGACTTTTACCATGCAGTTTATATTTTGTTAGCAGCTAATTATGGTACTGCCTCCATTTTAAAAATGAATTTTTCTTTTGTCGGCCGGGCGAATTTATTTTCTATCATCAGTGTAAGAACATGGTGAAGCGTCTTGGCCAATTCCATCATATCGGTTTTGCGGATATAATAATGGGCCCCTTTGTTGTAAAACAGGTCATTATCATACTCGTGCATATGGGTGGAATAAATAATTACCGGCAGATGTTTAAGTTTTTTGTCCTGTTTTATTTCCGACAGGCACTCCGCACCGTTTTTTCGCGGCATATTGAGATCCAGGAAGAGAATGTCAGGCAGGTTTTTGACATTTTCCAGGAGATAGATCATTAGTAGTTCCCCGTCCTCAGCGGTTACCAGGTTGGTCTGCAGGGGTAATGACTTTAAAACCCTATTAAAGAAAAAACGATCATCTGCATCATCATCTGCCAGCAGAATTTCAAGGGGTTTAAGTACGCCTGGATCGACAATCCGCTCTTGCTTCATAGTACAACGAATTAAAATATTAGTTCCCATTGATATGGCCTGACAATTACCCGGATATTTTAAGGGATAGGAATTAATAATTGCTGGCCCGCTATACTTGCCTGGACTCTTCTGATGAGGTTAGTCAAACAAAAAATATTTTCTTACCAGCTCAACCGCCACATTATTACAGCAGGAACATAGCAATTGTCTAATTTTCAATGTTAAAATTTGATGCAGGAAAAAGTATTGCAAAGATGCTGCTCTCTGGACGGCTTTGTGTTATAGAGTTGTAGAAAAAGGTTACATAATTCCCACATTCGCGGATTGCCGTGCAGCTGGCAATAAACCCATTTTGACATTAGTCTATATGATCATTTAAAATCGATACCAGAGGAATGATACCGGAAAAATGCGTTTTTTTACCCGGTTATTTTATCTTAATCGAATTAAACTGTGACTGCTGTATAGCATCCGCCACATTTGCCGTCCTGTAATCTTTTTTTCTGGATAAACTTGTTCAATTGCCCAATTTTATATTCTGGAAATAAACCGTTAAAAAACCTTCACCTTCCAACTCCGCTCAAACACATCATTTGCCGATAGTGTATTGATTCCTTCTTTATCGGTTAGCTGCTGATTACTCGTCACCGGATCAGCAATACCACACCAGGGTTCGATACAAACAAAGTCAGCATTTTTTGCGGCCCAGATGCCCAGGTATGGAAATCCGCTGAAATCAAATTGTAAACCATGCGGTGACCGGTTGGATAAAAGACTGACAATGGTTGATTCCAGTTCTTTGAAAACAATAGCATCGGTATAAAATAACTCTTTTGTCAACGGCAATAGCCGTGTATTTGTAAGCAATGGAACCGAAGCTGTTTCTATCAGGCCTTCCTTTGATATAGGCCATCTGCCCGCATTTTCTGTCGTGTTGAATTCCAAATAATGATCGGGGTACTCACTGCCGGGAATCAGCGGCACTTTAAAAGCCGGGTGACCACCTACGGAAAAAAACATGGATCCGTCCCCGGTATTCGTCACTTTATACGTTACCTGAAGCTGATCGTCGGTAATACTATAAATAATATCAAAGACGAAAGAGAAAGGAAATTTTTTCAGCGTGGCGTCGTTGCTGGTTAAAGTAAAGGTGATGGAAGAATCAGTTTGATCGTTTACAGCAAACTCCAATTCTCTCGCAAAACCATGACGGCTTAGTTTATACGATTTATCCGCAAAATAAAACCGGTCGTCTTTCAACGAACCCACAATAGGAAATAATACCGGCGATGTCTTGGCCCAGAAAGCAGGATCCGCATCCCACATATATTCAAGCCCGGCGTTCTTGTTGTACAGGCTTTTTAACTCGGCTCCTGTCGCAGCTATACTGACGGACAGTTGATCATTTTCAATACTGAACATACTATTGTATTTATACTGGATAAAATGATGGAATACCTTTTTACATATTATCGAATGACTAAATTAAATTATATTACAACTGAAATAATGATTTGTTTATGGGTAAAGGAAGGCTGGAAGCTTTTAGTGACGGCGTATTGGCTATTATTATTACCATTATGGTGCTGGAAATGAAAGTGCCGCATGGCGTAACCTTGCACTCCCTTCAACCCCTTGTCCCGGTGTTTGTCAGCTATGTCCTGAGCTTTGTTTATATCGGTATTTATTGGAACAACCACCACCATATGTTGCATGCCTGCAAACAGGTAGATGGAAAAACATTATGGGCGAATATGCATTTGCTTTTCTGGCTTTCCCTGGTTCCGTTTGTCACCGGATGGATGGGAGAGAATAATTTTGCAACACTGCCGGTAGCGTTGTATGGTGTGGTGCTGTTGATGGCCGCCATAGCCTATTATATACTGGCTCATGCGCTGATGAAGCTGGAAGGAAAAGATTCAACCATTGGCCAGGCATTTGGAAAAGACAGGAAAGGAATAATATCCCAAATTATATATGCAGCGGGTATTGGATTAAGTTTTATTAATCCGTGGCTTGGCTTTGCCTCCTATGCAATGGTGGCGGCTTTATGGTTTATCCCGGATAAAAGAATAGAAAAGAAGCTTGGAGCTGACAGAACATAGGGTAAGTATAGCAACAACTTTATCACAACCGTAGTAATCCAAATTTATAGAGATGGCTTACCGGTTTATTATCCCAGAAAAGTTCAAAATCTACCAGCCCGGCAGCCTCATAACTTTCCTTCACTTCCTGGAGCGTATAGGTTTTTTGGTTGGCAACGGATAATTTCGGAAGTATCGCCGCCAGCCATTCGCCCTGGTTCTTATTTACTTTTATCTCCTGTGTTTCTTTTTTACTGGTAAATGCGAGACTCATCATTTCCCTGCTATTTCCTTTTTTGGATTGGGTAAAAAATTCGACCCCGGTGTGTTTTCCCAGCCAGATAATTTTCGCGGTGGGTTTTGCTAAAGTGGCATCGTACTCGTTCAATGCATTGGCGACATAATCCGGAGACACGGTGGTTTTTGGCAGTTTAAATCCCATCATTACATGATCAAACCATTTTTGCAACGGGTCATCCAAACCGATACCGTGCATATAATTTAAAAGCGATTTCTTTAGTCCGAAACTGAATGTTTCATGATCAGCACCGCCTGGATCGATATGCTCTATATCATTGTTGGCAAAGCTTCCTATGGCTTCGGTCATTTTTTTTACACGATATTTTTCAGGCTCGAGGCCAACGGGACTATGCGCTGTCATCGTGAACAAATGCCAGAACGCCGATTGAAGAATGCCAAGCTTGAACATCTGTCTTACCATCTCCAAAGAGTCAATCGTTTCCTGTACCGTCTGCGTAGGGAAACCATACATCAGGTAAGCATGCACCATAATGCCGGCCCGGGTAAAGTTATTATTGACACGGGCGACCTGCGCTACCGTAATTCCTTTTTGAATTAATTCCAACAAACGATCTGATGCTACTTCCAGTCCACCGGATACAGCAATACAACCGGAAGCTTTCAATAGCAAACAAAGATCACGGGTAAAACTTTTTTCAAACCGCACATTGGTCCACCAGCTTACGGTCAATTTTCTCCGGATTATTTCGATAGCCAATGCCCGCATCAACGCCGGCGGCGCCGCCTCATCTACAAAATGAAAACCATTCTGCCCGGTTTGTGCGATGATCTCTTCCATTCGATCACAAAGCAATTGTGCGGTAACCGGCTCGTAGAGTTTTATATAATCTAAAGAGATATCGCAGAAAGTGCATTTACCCCAATAGCAACCATGCGCCATGGTGAGCTTGTTCCATCGTCCATCACTCCAAAGCCGGTGCATGGGGTTCACCACTTCGATTGCGGAGATATATTTATCCAACAAAAGATCACGGTAGTCCGGGGTACCAACCTGGCCTTGTTTATAATCATTACAGGCTTTGTTGTCGATA
>JANOCH010000433.1:0-3516 GCA_031412015.1 Chitinophagaceae bacterium | reverse complement strand
CGCCGCCAAACCAAAACTTTCATAATCGGAAGTGAGTAAGAACAGATCAGCGATAGCCAGTATATCTTCCATTTGCTCCTGCTTGCCTACAAACCTAACATCATCACATACACCCAATGAACGGCTAAGTTCTTCGGCCATTTGCCGCTCGGGTCCATCGCCAACAAATAATAATTTACTGGGGAGTTCTTTATGCACTTCATGAAATATTTTCACAACATCCTGCACCCTTTTTATTTTGCGGAAATTGGAAGCATGCATCAATATTCTTTCGCCATTAGGCGCTATTACTTTTTTAAACGCATCGATCGGCTTGCGGGTAAAGCGGGCCACATCTACAAAATTGTAGATCACTTCTATTTCTTTTTCGATAGCAAAGGTCTTGTAAGTTTCATCCCTCAGGTTTTCTGATACAGCGGTTATACCATCGCTTTGGTTGATGGAGAAAGCTACTACGGGAGCATAAGTTTTATCTCGCCCAACCAAAGTAATATCGGTACCATGCAGTGTAGTGATGACAGGAATAGTTTTCCCTTCTTTTTCAAGGATCTTTTTGGCCATATATGCCGCCGAAGCATGAGGTATAGCATAGTGTACATGCAGCAGGTCAAGGTCATTATTCTTTATCACATCCACCATCGTGCTGGCCAGCGCCGTTTCATAAGGTGGATAATCGAACAACGGGTAAGTTGGCACCTGTACTTCGTGATAAAATATATTTGGTATAAAACCAGTGAGCCTTACCGGTTGCTGGTAGGTAATAAAATGTACCATATGGCCTTTTTGGGCAAGGGCCTTTCCTAATTCGGTAGCTAATACACCGCTACCGCCAAAAGTGGGATAGCAAACAATTCCAATTCGCATAATAATAAATATTGCTTTAAAGCGGCCCTAAGGTAACAGTTTTGGCGGAGGAAGGTTTACCATTCATCTTAAATTATTTATTTTGATTTTCTATTAACTTTAGCAAAATTCAGTTGCATGAGAAGAATAGTTATTGGAATAGCATTAGTAATCACAGGCTTCGTTTCATCAGCCCAGGACAAAGACTCATTAATGATCCGTCGTATTGCTGATGAGATGTTAACAAATGGGAAAGCTTACGACAATCTTCATCATTTAACAAAGCAGATCGGGGCAAGGCTGGCGGGTTCACCCGGCATGGTCAAAGCGGAACAATGGGGTTATAAAACCATGCAGGAGAGCGGAGCGGATAAGGCATGGTTGCAGGAATGTATGGTACCACATTGGGTAAGGGGAGGTAAAGATGAAGCGGGTATCATGTCCTTCAAGTCCGTAGCAGGCGGAGTCGGAAAAAGCACGATGGATAGAAAACTGGATGTAGTAGCGCTGGGAAATTCAATAGGTACCGGTCCAAAAGCCATTATTGATAATGTGGTATTGGTAAATTCCTTTGATGACCTGGAAGCCAAAAAGGACCAGGTGAATGGGAAAATAGTTTTTTATAACTATAAATTCAACCCCACTTACGTTACGACTTTCCTCGCCTATCGCGATGCGGTTCAATACCGCGGCTATGGCGCCAGCAGGGCGGCAAAGTATGGAGCCATTGCTGTGATTGTAAGAAGTATGAGTCATAGCACGGATAACAATCCGCATACAGGCGCCATGATCTATGATTCCGCATATGTAAAGATCCCGGCTGTCGCAATTGGGTTAAGAGATGCGGACTATTTAAGTGAAAAACTTAGCAAAGAAAAAGTAAGTGTCTATATCAGGACCAATGGAAAATTTCTTCCGGATACTATCGGTCATAATGTGATCGGGGAATTAAAGGGCACTGAATTCCCTGATGAGATCATTACCATCGGTGGTCACCTGGATAGCTGGGACAATGGTGAAGGAGCACATGATGATGGAGCAGGCTGTGTTCAAACAATGGAAATGCTCAGGGCCTTTAAGGCTATTGGCTACAAACCAAAGAGAACCATCCGCTTTGTATTATTCGCCAACGAGGAAAATGGTTTAAGGGGTGGTGAAAAATACGCCGAAGAAGCAAAAGCAAAAGGTGAGAAACATATATTCGCGTTGGAAAGCGATGCCGGTGGATTTACACCAAGAGGTTTTGGCTTTGTGGTATCGGACGAACAATTTAAAAGGGTTGTCGGATGGCGCGGATTAATTGCTCCTTATGGTGGCGGTGACCTGGTAAAAGGTGGCGGCGGTGCTGATATAGGTCCATTGAATAAAACTTTTGGAACTCCGTTGGCGGGATTGAATCCTGATACGCAACGCTATTTTGATATTCATCATGCACGTAATGATGTGTTTGAAAATGTAAATAAAAGGGAACTCGAGTTAGGTGCTGTTAACATGGCGGCATTGATCTACCTGGTGGATCAATATGGGCTCTAAAAATCTATTGGATTTATACTTTATGCTTGACGAAAAATATTACCGTGCTGAAAAGGATGATTACTTTATCAGCACTGACCCGTCTTTATTAAATGTGGACACTATCCACCATTACCTGTCCGGTGAATCTTACTGGGCTAAAAATATACCACGGGCTGTGGTAGAGAAGTCAATCGAAAATTCTTTGTGTTTTGGAATGTATCATTGTGATAAGCAAATAGGATTCGCCAGGCTAATCACTGATAAATCGATATTTGCTTACCTGGCAGATGTGTTCGTTGTAGAAGAGCAACGGGGCAAAGGGTTATCAAAATGGTTAATGCACGTTATTCATGCTCATCCTGAACTGCAGGGCCTGCGAAGATGGGTATTGGGGACCAGAGATGCGCATGGTTTATACGAACAATTCGGCTGGACGGTTTTTGATGAAGACACCCGTCAAAGATTTATGCAAAAACATAATAAAAATCCGTATCAATAAGATGAGTTTCATCTTACGAGCTTAGCTATGGCAGATTCAACAGATGTAAAAGGAAAAGAATCAACCACTTTCTGCATCTGTTTTTTTATTTGTTCCGTACAAAGATTGCCGATGCTTCCTTCATGCGTATGATTGACAGAAGTGTTGTACGAGAATTTGCCGGCTTCAATAGCCAATCCTATTTTTTTATAGGCATCCCGGAAAGGCGTTCCTTCTAAAACCAGTTTGTTTACTTCTTCTACACTAAACAGGAATTTATATTTCTCATCTTCCAGTATGTCTTTCTTTACTTCAATGTTGGATAACATCAGGCCCGCCATTTCAATGCAATCCTTCATTGTTTTGAAAGCAGGAAACAAATGTTCTTTTAATAATTGCAGATCCCGGTGATACCCAGAAGGGAGATTCGTTGTCATCAGCATGATCTCATTGGGCAGGGCTTTAATTTGGTTGCAATGCGAACGGATCAGTTCAAATACATCAGGATTTTTTTTATGTGGCATGATGCTGCTGCCGGTGGTCAATTCAGCCGGAAAACTAATGAAGCTAAAATTTTGATTTAGAAATAACGTGGCATCCATCGAAAGCTTGCTAAGTGTATCAGCCACATTGGCCAGCGCCATCGCTGTTATTCTTTCCGCTTTACCTCGTCCCATTTG
>JANOCH010000432.1:0-5503 GCA_031412015.1 Chitinophagaceae bacterium | reverse complement strand
TTCGTAAATTGATGCAAGAATCATAACCGGGAATGTTTATCGAAATATCAAATTATTGAACACTAAAATTTGAAACATGCAATATAATAATAGTGGAAAGGCAATTTATCTCCAGATATAACACTATGACTGTGAAAAGGTATTGCTGAAAGAATGGGTGGGGGAAGATAAGATACCGAGTGTAAGGGAACTGGCGGTGCAGCTGGAAGTAAACCCCAATACGGTTGCCCGTACTTATGAATTTTTGAAGCAACAGGATATAATTTATGATAAACGTGGTATTGGCTATTTCATATCCGCCAATGGACCGAAGAATGCCATGGCTTACCGGAAGCATGAATTTACCGAGAAAGAGATGCCGGCCGTCTTTCGCATCATGCATATGCTGGGAATTGAAATGGACGACCTGAAAACAAGGTTTGAAAAATTTAAGAAAAGTTATACCGCTTAATTGCAAATTATAATAAAAAAAATCGCATGAACACAAGTAATAAAATAATGACTGGTTTTCTTCTCCTGGTTTTTCTTGTTCCGGTTTTTGTTCTGCTTTCGTTCAAAAGCAAGATAAGGAGTGGTCAGTTTACCGTGGTAAAAAACGAGCAATATAAAAGTGCAAATTTTCGGGAGGGAAATTTTCAACCCTACAAAGTCGTAAAGCTTGTTTCTCCTGAGGGAAGGGCGTTGAAATGTAACTTACAGTATTCAGACTCGCTTTACTATAGTTACAATGTTAATGATTCCCGTGACAGCGTCAGAGTCTATAATTTGGCTGATACCTTGTTCATTCAATACATCAACAAGACAGCGACAAAAGATAATACCGATGTTTACTCTCATGATGAATTGTATATAGATGTTATGTTGCCTTCAATAGAACAATTAGTTATTAATAATGCCGAGGTAAACATTTCTGGCGTTAATACAGGCGGAGCTGCGAAAAATATCATGGTGGAAGTGTATGGTACAGGATTTCTGAGTCTGGGAGCGATCAATGACGAGGACAATGGCACTACAAACAAAAGCACCGATTTTTATACGATTGATCAGGTTTCCGTCAAGTCTGCAGACGGTGAGATGTCTTTGGGTAGAAATGTTCATATCGGTCAGTTGACAATTAATACTGAAGGAAGATCGACCATTAATATTAACGAAGGGGCTTCAATTGATAACGTCCAGGGTAATTTATCCGATAGCTCTACCGTAAATGCAAGTTGGAAATATGTAAAAAAGCTGGCTGGACTCAGTAAAAATTAGGCTAAGAAAATGAAGGACCGCGATCAGTAACCTACCGAAGAAGCGTCAGAAAAAGTCACCCGACAGCAATTCCCGAATTCAAATCTCAAACATTTGTTATGAGCACAGCCGTTATTCAAACAACCAACCTGAATTTTTCCTTCAGCAATGGAGCGAAGACCTTACAGGATGTAAATCTCTTTGTGCCCAAGGGCAGCGTGTATGGTTTCCTGGGGCCGAATGGCGCTGGCAAAACAACTACGCTTCGATTATTGCTGGGCCTGCTAAAGAATCAACAGGGCAGGCTGGAAATATTTGGAAAAGAGTTTGCCACTCACCGCATCGAAATATTGAAACGTTTGGGATCACTGATTGAGCAACCTTCTTTGTACCTGCACCTGACAGCAAAAGAAAACCTGGATATCTACCGGTTGATTTATAAAGTAGATAAGAACCGGATCAACGAGGTATTAAAGCTGGTGGGGCTTGAATATACCGGTAAGAAGAAGGCCAAACAGTTTTCGTTGGGGATGAAACAACGTCTTTCCATCGCTATCGCATTATTACATCAACCGGAATTGTTGATTCTGGATGAACCCACCAATGGTCTTGACCCCAACGGAATTATTGAAACCAGGGAGCTGATCAAGAAACTGAACAGGGAGCATAACACTACGGTGATCGTTTCAAGCCATATACTCAATGAAGTGGAACGTATGGCATCGCATGTGGGTATTATTCACAAAGGTAAAATGCTTTTCCAGGGTACTTTAACGGAGCTGCAACAGATGAAGAGCAGGCAGACAGCTTTGGAAATTGAAACAAATGATAATAACGCCGCAGCGCAATTGCTACAGTCCTTTTCGTTGAAAAGTGTGAATGGTAAATTGGTCTTACCCTTTGAAAACAAGGCGCAAACTGCGGCGATCAACAAACTGCTGGTACAAAATGGCGTGGAAGTGTATGCACTTCACTCACAACAGGACGACCTGGAACAACTATTTCTTGACATAACATCTAAGAACTAATGAACCTGACTATTTCCATCAGAGCTGAGATCATCAAAACAAAGCGAAGTGCCTCTTTTTGGTTAAGTCTCCTGGGTGCCGGGGTGATTCCTATGATATTTTTCCTTGCCTACATTATAAAACCGGAGAGTGGTTATTCGCATACCTGGCACATTCATTTTTTGCAGGGATGGCAGGTGTCCAATGCGTTTCTATTGCCAATGTTCATCATACTCATCTGCAGCCTGATACCACAAATAGAATACAAGAATAATGCATGGAAGCAGGTTTTTGCATCCCCGCAATCTATCGGTAATATTTTCTTTTCAAAGTATTTGACGATATTGATCATGGTGCTGTTCCTGTTCCTGGCATTCAATATTCTGTTAATCCTCTCGGCGATCGTCCCCAATTTATTTTACAGCAAGTTTACCTTTATGAGCAGGTCCATTGACTGGGCACAGGTAATAAGACTGAATGTTAAAACATTTATATCACTAGCGGCCATTATTTCTTTCCAGTATTGGTTAAGCCTGCGGTTTCGCAATTTCATTGTGCCAATAGGAATTGGCCTTGGCTTGTTGGTGACCGCCCTTATCTTATATCAATTACAATGGGAACATATTTCTAAAGTTCCTTATGCATTCCCGGTCCTGACGATGGAAAGAATCCAGGAAACGAAATTTAAACTGGAAAATCATGAGCTAAATTCAATAGGGTATTTTGTATTTTTCACCCTACTTGCATTCCTGGATATGCGGTTTCGGAAGGAGCGGGGTTAATAGAAAACTAAATATTGAGCAAACTGGTAATATGAGAAAGAGCACTTCTCATATTTGCTTTTATACCAGCTGATAACCTGTTTAGACCTTGTTTAGCCCGGTTTTTGCCACTGCGTAATGTTAAAATTTAATCCGGGTCAATACCTGGCGAACTGAAAGTCCGGTATTTTCGTTTATAGGTGTTTATTCTAATAATTTATAATCAAGTACATGAGAACTACATTTGCCCTCTTTGCGCTGGTTGTGATAGCTTTTTCCTGTAAAAAAAACAATGATTCAGGTAATCCTCCAACTCCCGGCGCCGGCAATGCTACGGCCGAAGAGTTATTAATGGATTCAGTATATCTCTATTCTAAGGAAGTTTATTTTTGGAACAACCTGATTCCGGGCTATAGCCAGTTTAATCCCCGCCAGTATAAAGGTTCAGGCGAATTAGGTTCCGCGCAAAATGTGATGAATGCTATTCGCAGTCTTCAGCCTAATGACCGTTATAGCTTTGTAACGACCATCGAGGAATCCGACGGTATTCAAACGGGCGAGGATAAAGATTATGGATTTTTCGTCAAAGCGGCGTCTATTGACCTGGTGGCGCCCGTAGATTCAATCTATTGGTTTGTCAATTATGTATATGATCAGTCCACAGCAGGGTCAGCGGGCGTAAAAAGAGGATGGATCGTCAACAAAATCGGAGGAACTCAGTTAGGATATAATCAATCAGGCGCTGATCTGTTGAATAACACATTCTTTGGATCAGCTACCTCGGCGAATTTTGAATTTATCAAGCCTGATAAAACGATCGCAACGGCTTCGTTAAGTAAAAGCAGTTTTACAGCCAATTCAGTTTTATATAAAGGTGTGATTAGTTCGGGCGGTAAAAAGGTAGGATACCTGGTATTTAACCAGTTCTTTGGTGCACCATCCAGGGTTGAGTTGGCCACTGCCTTCACCTTATTTCAATCGCAGGGAATAAATGAATTGGTGGTTGACCTCAGATATAATCCCGGTGGTTCTACTGAAACACAAGATACCCTGGCTAATCTTATTGCACCCCTTGGCGCTGATAATAAGAGAATGTACACGTATCAATTTAACCCCGAATTGCAACAGGGAAATTTTCCCTTATTAAAAAAGAAGCCGGGGTTTCAGAATGTGTCATTCGCGGAGAATATTAATTCAGTCAATTATGAAAAGGCAGGTGGTTTGAATTTGAGCCGCGTATTTTTCATTGTCTCTGGTTCCAGTGCGTCTGCGAGTGAATTGATCATCAACAACCTGAAACCTTACATGGAAGTGAAGCTGATCGGCGATACCACTTATGGCAAACCCGTTGGTTTTTTCCCCATAGAGTTGTCGAAGTATGCTATTTATCCTATTTCATTCAGAACGATCAATAGCGCGGGGAATGCTGATTACTATAGCGGTTTCGCACCGGATAAATTGACCAATGACGGCGTAAATAAGAATTGGGGAGATGTTACCGAACCCTCCCTCGCAGCAGCTTTAAAATATATTTCGACAGGCGCATTCAGGGAGACGGAAGACCGGTCGGTGAAATTGAGAATGGAGGCACAACATTTGCTGAAACCAGTTCAGCACCAGCTTGAATCAAAGAAGTTTATTGGTATGTATAAAGAAGAATAACTATTTGGAGCCGACCTTTTTCTTTTGCCTGTTTTTGACTTCTTTAATGGGCCGGTTGATGGCAGTATTTAGCAATATTATTTGAGAGGGAGCTATTTCAAGCTCCTTCTTTTTTATTTCCCTGGCGGTGAAATTATCGGTGAACTGTTTTCTTTGTATCTCTTTAAATGGGATAGTGGAGCTGTTGGCCTGTTGAGCCATGACCATACCGGTAATTAACGTGCTGGCTATAGATAAAAAAAGTTTGGAATAGATAGTTTTCATGATTCAGTTTAATGATAGACTTACTAACAGGGGTAAAGAAACTTTTTTGCGTGTTAAAGAATATCAAAATAACAGCAATGTTTTTTATTGGTTCGCCGAAACGCCCAGCCACGCCATCATCCCCATTCCAATTTCAATAGCCGATTCATCAATATTGAAGGTGGGAGTGTGTACGCCGGAGACTATTCCTTTTTCTTTATTCATTACCCCCAGCCGGTAAAAGCAGCCGGGTATTAGTTGCGTATAATATCCAAAATCCTCCGCACCCATCCGCGGTTCTGTTTCTTCTACATTGGATTTCCCAATAAATTCTTCTGCTTTCTTTCTCGTTGCTTCATTCAGTCTTTCATTGTTATACACCGAAGGATAGCCAATATCGATCAGCAAGTCAATTTCTCCGCCCATACTTTCAACCAGGTCGGTTGACATTTTCCTTATCAAGTCATGTGCTTTAAAACGCCATTCTTCATCCATGGCCCGGAAAGTGCCTTTCAATTTTACTTCGTTCGGAATAACATTAGTAGTAGATCCTCCTTGCACAGCAGTAATAGACAGCACGGTTGGATTATGCGGATT
>JANOCH010000431.1:0-1887 GCA_031412015.1 Chitinophagaceae bacterium | reverse complement strand
GTTATGATATTGTAAAAGCACATGGTGGTGAGTTAAAAGTGGAGACGAAAGATAGGGAAGGGGCCGTGTTTACAATTATGTTGCCGATCAAAGAAAAAAATAGTGAATGAAAATATTTTACATCTTCACAGTACTTGGTTTCTTACTAACCGTGAAAACCTTTTCGCAGGATAAGACTGCAAAAATTTTTCACTTGAATAGTTTGCCTCCCCAGGGAGTATTGTTAGATAAGGCGTGGAAGTTTCACCCGGGAGATGATCCTCAATGGGCAAATGCTGATTATAATGATATAGAATGGCAACCTATTAATCCGTTGCTTCCCTTATACCGTTTACCTGAAGTTAAACAACCGGGTATTGGGTGGTTGCGGCTAAGATTGCAGATAGACTCTTCACTTCAAAATGAAACAGTTTCCGTTGTCTTAACTTTTGCAGGAGCAGTAGAATTATACCTGGATGGCAAGTTGATTTATAATTTTGGAAAGGTTAACATAAACTATAAAGACGAGCAAACGTGTTTGTTTTTTGATCGACCCTTTAGTTTGAAGCTGGGAGATCATTCCATACAAAACCTGGCAATCAGGTATTCCCTTAACCCTCAGAATCTATACATCAATTTTGGAAATCATCCCTCCATGAGTGTGGTGCTGAAAGACATTAACCGGGCGTTTACCGATTATATTACTCAGCAAGGCGGCTATCAGAACCGAAGATCAATACAGCTTTCGATATATCTACCCCTTGGTTTGCTGTTGTTATTCCTTTTCCTCGCTTTTCGGTTACAAAGGGATTACCTGCATTTTGGCATTTTTTGCCTATGTATGTTCTTCGGGATGCTGATATACAATATTGCGCTGAGACCCTCTGTCACTGTTACATTCGCAAATACATTCGTCTTGGCATCTTATATTTTTTATATTGCCGGTGCCATGTTTTTCCTGAGTGGAACTTATGTTCTTCATAAGCAAAAAAAGTCATGGATTTACTATATGCTGTTGCTGTATGGTTTGTTGATAGTGCCAGCTCATTTATTTAATAATAGTTGGGGCTATTTGTTTTTCTCGTTTTATTTTCCTTTAGCTGTCCTCGATTTTTTACGCTTAAACATAGAGGCTTCAAGAAGTGGAAGACAAGGAGCATGGATTCTTGTAATAACGGGTATTCTTTTTTTCATCATTATTATTTGCGGTATATCCCTGCTCATGGCAGGTAACAGGCAATTATCCGATTTGTTCAATGCCATTGCCTTTATCATACCTTCTATAGGATTGTCCTTATTTATTTCCGGTGAATTTGCCCGAACGGGATTTTCACTGCAACAAAGGGTCAAAGAAGTTGAAGAACTCTCCCAAAAAACGCTTATCCAGGAAAAGGAAAAGCAGCAAATACTTACCTCTCAAAATGAAACGCTTGAAAAACAGGTTGGCGAACGAACTGCGGATTTAAAGCGATCCCTTGAAGAACTAAAAGCTACACAGGCCCAACTTATTCAATCCGAAAAGATGGCTTCGTTGGGAGAGCTTACAGCCGGTATCGCCCATGAAATTCAAAATCCATTAAACTTCGTCAACAATTTTTCAGAAGTGAATAAAGAATTACTGGTAGAAATGAAGGATGAAATTGATAAAGGAAATACAGATGAGGTAAAAACCATTGCAAATGATATAATAGATAATGAAGAAAAAATAAGTCACCACGGCAAACGAGCGGATGCTATCGTAAAAGGCATGCTGCAACATAGCCGCATTAGTAATGGCTTGAAAGAGCCAACGGATATTAATAAACTGGCGGAGGAATACTTTCGATTGGCTTATCATGGTTTGCGGGCAAAGGACAAATCGTTCAATGCTACTTTAAAAACGGAATATGATGAAAGCATTAGCCATGT
>JANOCH010000430.1:0-10704 GCA_031412015.1 Chitinophagaceae bacterium | reverse complement strand
CCGGCACTTTCATGGTAAAGGATATACCTATCGGGAAATATTCAGTAAAAGCACTGTATCCCGGCAAGACTTTATTGCTTGACTACCGACACAATAGTGGTCACCCGGAAATCAGTAAAACCGTTGTTTTTGGCAAATATGGTTATCTCGCCGCTACGGAATATAATATTGGATTTTGGATATCCGAATAATTTCAAGGCTGAGCGTAGTCCGCATTATCTAATCCCGTCAATTCATTTAGCGGTTTCGTCAATTCATCGCTTTGTCGTTCGTTCGTTTTTATTACGCGTTGTAATATTGCCTTGTCAAACCATTAAACTCTTTTTTATGAAAGATTCAATTGATCATTCACCGCGGCAAGCTACTACCCTAAAACATGAGTTGTGCAGTGATAAATGTGGCACCTGTCTTGAAAACAGGGGATGCATTTATGATCAATACCTGTTTGCCGCTATATTAAATATGGATGCATCGCAACTTCTAAACGACATGAACAAAGTGGCTCAACAAGCAGTGAACAACCATAACATATCACCTAACGCAGTAGCTGCGTGAAAAAGCATCAGGAGTTTCTAAAACTTCGTCTCCTACAACACCGGGCCTCTTCCGGACAATTATTTTTTTACATTGCTGAAATCACCCGCCTGCATCCTGTAATAAACTCCCTTTGCCAATGATAAGGCATTGAAAATGACAGTATGTATACCTGCATCTTTCGAAGCATTAACCAGCACTTTAACTATTCTGCCACTTATATCAAATAATTGCAACCTTACTTTTTGGGGTTTTGAAATGCTGAAAGATATATGTGTCTCCTGGCTGAAAGGGTTTGGATTGTCTTGCCAGCCCCGACACGAAGCATGTTTAATGCTTCGCAAGTGCTTCAGTATAGTCGGAGCTGATGCCTCGTTGCAAACGAAGCATAACAATCCTAAAGTTGTAGATTGCGGATGAATGGGAAGAATAAGGAGAACAGAGATAACTTTTAACAAAATTCTTCAATAATGAAAAGATTAAAGAGGCTTATTCATTGCTTTATTTTCTTTATTTGTTCAACGGCATTTTCTCAGTCGGAAATTGACATTTCAAATGTGTCCGTTTTGAAATTTTATTTTCCTGATTTGAGCTATCAAAAAAATAAAGTAAAAGAAGTATTAGTTCACTTTGGAATTCTTTCAAATAAGAAGATGTTAGTCCAGCACTCATCTTATAATAAGGATGGGTATTTAGAATATCAGAAAATTTATAATAATAATTTCCCCTCAGATGAAGAATCCATCAAAGTAAAGAGAAATGGCCGCAGTTTTGAAGTGACTCGAAAAATAAAGAAAGCATCTCTTCTGAATTCAGCTGCTTGCCTGGATTGCTTTTGGGAAATTTACTATTCTATTAAAAATTATTGGGAGGTCGATGCGGACAGTTCAATAACTGTAAAAAGTATTTATAATTTTGCGAAAGACTCAGGTTTTAATTATCAATCATTTATTAACCACGAAAGAATTGATAGCGGTCACATAGTTACCGAATTTAGTATTGATAAACCCACCTTTGACGGAGTAACTCACGCATCTAAAGACAGTTTTTTATTTAACGATACATTGATTATCAGGGATTCCCAAATAATAAGTAATGCTGTACAAACAGTAACATCAGGCTTTTTTGTCAATAAGTTACTTGTAAGAACAGAAACAAATCGGTACATAAATAATGCGTTGGAAGGAACTTTTTATAGTTTGTATCAGTATAATTTTAATGGCAGATTAATAACAGAGGAACAATTTGATGTGAGTGGAGGGGTCTTTAAGAGAAAGGCTTTCTACTACAAGAACGGTATGATTGATTATTCCATCGAGAAAATTTGTCGAAGTGATGGAGTCTTAGATATAGTAAAAAATATGGTCGGAATGGGCAGATATTAGAAGAAGTTTACCACGGTGTCGGAGAAAAAATTGTTCGCAAAACCATTTACAAATATTCCCCTAGCGGTTTATTGAGTGAGAAATTTTTCGTTGATAGCGGTATAATCAAGTCTGGGTATACCAATCAGTATAAGTATAGGTAGCTCCCCGCCTTGGTATCGAAATAGGCGATGTGATTTTCGGATAGACAAGGTAAGACTAAGAAGAACGATGCTTCATGGTTTCTTAATGATCTTTTCCATCCAACCCTTTGTAGTATCAGCAAGCAATTGCAATATATTTTGCTTCCCTGCTTTGAAAGCATGATTTGCTCCCGTTATTTTTACCAGCGTAGCGAGCTTCAGCGAAGCACAAGTTGCTTCCATCAACTTCCAGGTAGCCAATTCATCTTTTGTTCCCTGTAAAAAAAGCATCGGCGTCTTTACGCCCTTTAAATGTTCGGCTCTTTCAGTAGAAGGCTTACCCGGCGGGTGCAGCGGAAAGCCATAAAAAATAATTCCGCTGATACCAGGATCAGGTTTAGCTGACAAATACTGGGATGTCATTCTGCCACCAAAGGATTTGCCCGCCGCGAAAAGCGGAAGAGCAGGATATAATTTTTTGGCTTTCACAATAGCCGCTTCAATAGTTTGATGAGCCACGGCTGGTGTATCCGGTCTTCCTTTTTTGTTTTCCGTAAAGGGGAAATTAAAACGCATCGTAATGATACCCTGCTCTGAAAGTAGCTGCGACAATGTTACCATGAAAGAATGGTCCATCCCTGCCCCTGCTCCATGTGCAAGCGTCATGATGCAGGTACTTTTTTCAGGAATCATGCATACGGCGGAAACGGTGCCGATCGAAGGGGATATTTTTAGCGATAGCTTGCGGGTCTTCATTTGATACTGGTTATGATGTACGTAAAAGTAAAAAGGATTTGCAAGAGAAAAAACCGAAACGAAAAGAAAAAATTATTTGGCTTTTCTACATTTCCACGGAAGGTTGCGGCTCCAACAAATCGTATAGTTTTTCAATTTCAGCTGAAACTTCAGCTACCAGGTTTCCGGCAGGAAACAAAATGGTCACAGATTGTGCATAGGCTGGTATATTATTGAAGTCGGTTGGTTCCGCCATAACGGGTAGAAACTTTCCGCTGGCTGCCGGCCATTTCTCCCGGGCAAATTTAAGTTCCGTCAACGTATAGTGTCCGGAAGCGACCGCATCAGGGCTTACCAGGAATATAAACAGGTCACTGTTATTGATCGCTGTATGAATGGCGGCATTGTACTCCAGCGCCGGCGGGAGCTTGGAGCGATCAAAAAAAACCATGTGGCCATTGTTCGACAGCGAATAAAAAATCTGTTCGGCGACCTTACGCTGCGGCGACGCATAAGAAAGAAATATATGCGCCTTTATCAATTTGAATTTAGGATCGGTTTTTTTGCCCTTAAACGTCAGCAGGTATTTTTCATAGTTACTTACTCCTTTTTCTGCCAAAATAGCCTGCAGCGCTTTCTGTGGATCTGAATAGCGTTTTTCAAAAGCTATTCCCAGTATCCAGCCTGTCAAAGCCGATAAAAACAAGATCGTGGCCAGGTAGGATAATATGAAATGAATAACTGTTTTATTGATTGAATCTTCGGTCCATGCATCATACTTTCCTTCTATACCGCCAAATCCTTCATACAGTAAATCAAAATCAGAGCTGATCGTCTTATTGGCGTTCTTAAATTGCCGTGCAGCTTCGGTGTAGTCATACCCCTTGATATAAGTACGGGTAATACCATTGACATCTTTATACCGGAACGTACCATTAAAATAGATCCACAAGTGAATGATCAGCGTGATAAACAAACACAGGCAAAGGATGCCGGTGATCAATCCTGACCTGGTCCTGGTCTTATTACTGGCCATTGCTCCGGTAAAGAAATAACTCAGCAGCGCTACAACGATCGCCACCAGCGGCGTACCGGCTATATAAAGCCATTTGAGCTCGCCAAGCTTCAGCATCCAAAACAATAGGGATCCAAGCGCCGCGCTAAACAAGACCAGTGCGACAAAGCGGTATTTCAGCACGTAAGACATCTTATTTTATTTCAGGTGTATCATGATGTATTTTATCTCTTTGAAATCGGGAGTAAACCAGGCATCGTATTTATTACTTATAAAAGCAGGGTCAGTAGCAACCGTTCCTTCCACCGTTTCAACATATTTTCTTTCCTTCGTATCGTATACCTGTATGCCGTACCTCGCACGGGTTAGGTTAGCCGTAGCTACATTGGCGGTCCCTGTACATTCCTTGTACCTTAAAGTATCCGCGGCAAGCGCCGGTTTGAAATAACGTATCAGGTAACGACTCCCCGGCTCGGACAGATCTGGCCTTGTTGGAGAGGTCAATGTTTCACTCCAAACCAGGAAGCCAAAAAAACCTACTTCGTCTTTAAAGAAAGGTGGGGACCCGATCTCTGTATAGTCAATATCAACGGGGATTGAGGCCAGCCTGGTTTCATCCGATTCTTCTTCGTGGGTATAATAATAATTGGCCGCCAGCAAACTGTTTGTCGGCCCGATAGGCTGTTGCCTGTCGTTATTTACGAAATACATATATCGTTGCGCTTCCAACAGGTAAGAAAGGTCTTCCCATGTCATCTTCATGGTTTCGTAGGTCATGGCCCTTAACGCCCGCCGTGTGATCATGCTTTCCTGCAACTGCCCCATTTTACTCAACAGCTCGATAATTCCCTCGGCTTTCAGCTTTGATGTACCACTTATCTCCGACCGGTAATCCAACAGATCCTCCCGAATATATTCCCTCATCTGCTTCATGGATGTTGGCGATGTATTTTCAAATCTTATGTTATACCTCGTGATATCTTCGCTTAAGATCCGGGCAACTTTGTCGAGGGTATCACGCAAGCGGTTTTGTGTAGTCCCGTCGTTTTTCTTTGCTGCCTGGAAAGGTTCTTTGTTATCGCGTTTTGCCCTTTGGCTGATGCGGGGGATCTTTGGCAAGATGATCTTGTCATTACTCATCAACGAATCCCTTCGGTTCAGGTCCGGATTGAGATATAGTAATAAATCGTAAGCATCCTTTGTTGGCAATACGTCAAGAGACTGCAGTTGCATGTCCACATAATCCTCCTTCGACTGCCGCACCGGCACCGTGGGTTTTATATCCAATTTTATGGTAGTGTCGAGGTAAATGCCCGGGAGCCGCCATCTATGTTGCTTCAACTCGTCTTTGGTGAATTTCTTTTCCGCTTTTTTATAACCCGATAACGTCACTTCAATTTTGATGTTCACCGGTGATTCAAGGATAAAAGAATAACCACCCCGTTGATTGGAGGTGACATCTGCCAGCCGCGTATTTTTTTCCGTATTGGTCACCCTGATCTTTGCACTATTTAATGGTTTTTGACTGGCGTTGTCGAATACCGTACCGGAACAACTGATAACTGACGCATCATCCTGGGAAAAGCAAAACACCGGCAGTAATACCAGCATAGCACCAAACAGGCAGCAAGCTGAAATTTTTTTCATAACTGCAGTAATTGAAGCATGAATAATAAACGAAGATGTTGACCAGGGCGTCGGCAGGCGGCACTAAGCAGAGTACTTACAAGGTAAAAAAGATCAGGGCAAATACAAAAACCAGTTTTGCACCAATAAGAATATACACTTAGCAACGGAGAATAAACATAACAACTAAATGATATGACCATGCCGCTGTTCACGCATAACGGGTAATGCAGCCTGCGTTACGTTACCCAATGCAATCCAAACAAATTTCCTTCTAACTGGTTTTTTGCATCCCCTTATTTTTTGGTCAATCGTTCTAATGCGTTTGTGTTTCTTGAGATGCTGATAAGTTTTTCACCACGATCTAAAAATGCTTCCGTTCAGACCACAGATAGTGGTGTATAGCGGGAAGCAGTTGGTTGTTAAGTAAAAAAATTATCGTTCTTGCTTTTGGTGGAGGATAGTTCAGCAAGTCCGGTACTACCAAAGCAGCGTGCTCCGGTTGATGAAGGCCTGCATCCGCGAAAATTTGTACCTTACTACCTGCTAACGAATTATTCATCCTAAAACTTTCAAGAATGGAAACTCCTATTTTTAATCAGCCTACACCCCGCCGGGGATTTATGAGCATGCTGGCCAGAGGCGCCGCCATATTCGGTATTTCATCGATAGGGGCGCCGATGCTTTTAAGAGCAGAAGCTGGCCATGAAAAGAACGCCGGTCATCCGGATGATCCTGACGCCTGGCTTGCTAAAGTAAAAGGCAAACACCGTATGGTATTTGATGTCACCCATCCCAAAGAAATATTTCCCTTTGCATGGCCCCGTGTTTTTTTAATGACCAATGAAAAAACGGGATCGCCTGCCAGTGATTGCGGAGTGGTAGTAGTGCTGCGCCATAACGCTGTTACGTATGCTTTCGAAAACAGGTTATGGGAGAAATATAAATTCGGCGAACATTTTAAGGCCGATGATCCTGCCACCAAAGCACCGGCTATCCGCAACCCGTTCTGGAAACCGGAAAAAGGCGCTTTTAAAATTCCCGGTGTAGGGGAAGTGGCCATTGGTATCAATGAATTGCAGGAAAGTGGCGTGATGTTCTGTGTATGCGATGCGGCCATTACCGTAAACAGCACAGTGGTTGCGGGGAAGATGGGATTGAACGCGGCCGATACAAGAAAAGACTGGATGGATGGGTTGCTGCCGGGAATACAACCGGTACCTTCCGGCGTATGGGCCCTGGGCCGTGCACAGGAACATCATTGTGGTTATTGCGCAGTGGCTTAAGCTACATTATAAAAGGTTTGCAGCAAACTCTTTTAACTCGTTTGACGATGAATAAAAACATCGTCTGGGACATGCTGTTTGCCAGACACTGGTAAACACGGGGGGCGGACGATCATCACCAATAGAATTGAAGTTCCTCCCTTATATATTTTTTTATTTTTTTCCTGGCGGCTTTCAATAGTATTAAGAGCTTTTCTTTCGGTAACGTACTGAAAAAAATCTCATTGTTGACCTGGTCGCGTATGGCCACCGGCATGAACTCTTTCATATCAATAGAGTACAGGTTGATCTTATAATAGCTTTCAATCGCTACCGATTCGATACCCGGCATTTCAATCTTATGAAACTTACTTACAAGGAAGATCATAAATTCTTTTTCTTTTTCAGTAATTCCCGTTCCCGATATAGCGATATCTTCCGGGTAGCCTTTTTCCCCTATCCTGAATTCGATGCTTCCGTCCATTTCTTTTTGCTGGTATTCCAGTCTGCCCCGATTATTTTCCAATGAATGGATTATTTGCAAAAGGGCGTTTTCTACATTTTTATTCTTAACGATGATCTCCGACGATTTCCTGTTCAACAAGTAATTCAACAAAGCAACCGCCCCCGTGGAATCACCTCTTTTGAAAAAATTATCGTATTGAATATGCTCGGTCACGAACAACTTGGGTGGTATAAAAACATAATCTGTGTACCGGGTCTTTGGTTCCTGACCATAATAAGTTCCGCTGACGGATATTTTTTTTAGTTTTCCTTCCTTGTCATATTTCTCCTCAAATCTAAATGTCTCTTCTCCTCCGTTTATCCAGTAGTATCTCCAGCCACCCGATCTTTTTCCTGCCGATAAGGAACCGGTTACTTTAAAGTTTGGAAAATGGCTGGTATAAACATTTGTGTACCACTCAAATTCACCCGTTCCATTTTGAAGCTTCGTCGTTCCATCCCGCGTCTTATACAGATTGAATGTAAAATCATCGGAGGGCCCATCAAAATTAATGATGGCCATGAGGCTATCATTTGAATAGTACCAATGCCAATCACCCGTCATCAAACCCTCCCAATAGTTACCCGCCAACATTAATTTTCCATTGGGATAATAAAATTTAAATGACCCATCTCTTTGTCCTTTATCGTTGTACTCGCCCTCGGTGACAAGTACTCCATTTATATCAAAATCTTTTATTTTTCCTGTGTAATACCAGAAAGAGTCAATGTTGAGCGTACCGATGCGGTAATAAGCGGCAATTGGCTTTTCGCATATTTGCCACGCCCTGTTGTAAAAGATCGTGTCGGTAATTTTTTGCGCATGGACTTTGCCGTAAATAGTAAGAGCAATTATCATCACCAGCGTTATCAGTATGCCATTAGTCCGCATATAGTTATTTACTGTCTCTAATCTACTCAACAGTTGTTGTTATTGCAAGTTTTTGTATCGCCCACATTGACACCCGAAGGGAATCTCTGCGGGAGGAACGAAATGGTGCGGGAGCATAAGGATATACCATTATAAAAATGAATGGCATAAGACCGGTCGGGCTTACGGGTAACGGGTCAATTTAAACAGATGATTAATTGGGTCTTCCGCAGACATAAGATAACCAATAAGAATATCAATCACTTTGCAACGCCTGTATTATGAGTGTGCCAATAGCAACGATCAACTAAGTTTCGTTAACATAAACGCTGCGAGCCAGATCACTTATCACTATGAATGTATAACTGTTGAACGGTTACATTTTTATACGCATCTGTCACGATCAATTGGTATATACCCCGGCCAACCGCGAAGGGCAATTGAATGGTTTGCGTACTATTGCCTCCAGCATGTTGCCTTGCACTCACGAACAGAGATCTGCCTGCTGCATCCACCAAACGGATCTCATACTTTCCCTCCAGTTTATTTTTAAATTGTACATGCAGTTCTCTTCCTTGAACGGGATTTGGCGCTACGCTTATCATCGAATGTTCAGTGCCGGCAAGTATGGTTGCGATGCCCGAGTACTTTATCTCTCCTGACAAATCAAAACTTTTAACGCGGTAATAGGCGGTTCCCGTTACTACCGATAGATCGAGCCAGCTATAGGCAGTGAGGTTGCTTGCCGGTACGGAGCCTGCTTTTTCAAAACTGCTTCCATCCACGGAACGCTCCACATCATATCGCAGTATATCCTGCTCCGCCGCTACCTTCCAGCTTATCATTACATTATTATCATTACTTCTTTTTGCCTGTATGCTTACAAAATTTACCGGCAACGTAGTACATCCTAAACCGGTGGTCCAAACCGGGGAACTAATTAAAGTGCCGTTATAGCCATTACCCGTGAGATCCGCAACCGAGGCTCCGGCTCCTTCTTCAAAATGGTACAACGCAAGCAAACCCGGAGTTGTTCCCGGTAAACAACCATTCATAGAGGTGCTGATATCGGTCGCGGTTCTTGCCGTTGACCATATTCGTACATCATCGAGCCTGCCATCCCAGGATTCGCTCAACAAACTCGCTCCTATTCTCACGGGGTTGGTGGTAGCATTGAATGCGCCGCCGGCAACCGCCGCAGTACCATCCGGCACACCATTAATGTATACTGTCAAAAGGCTTCCGTTCCATACACCGGCAAGATGAGTCCATGTATTAAGAGGTACCGTTGTGGCACCGTTTACTACCCTGAATCCACCACCATTATCAACCCAGAATGCAGGCCTGTTTCCATCTACCCTTAATAAAAATTGCATTCCTGCACCATAATTTCCAACGGCTGTAGGAAGAAAGGAATAGGATGTCAAATAACACCAGGCTTCCACAGTGATCGTGTTCGTACCGGTAAGCGCTGTATTCATAGCGTTGCCGACCTCTACATAATTGGGGATGGTTTCGTTGAACTGTAAGGCGGATTGAGCGTTGGAAAACTGCCAGCAAAAAAAAGCAGGCATGAATACAGGTAATAGTTTCTTCATAAGGATTTTTATCTTGTGCCATTTAACGAAGGGAAATACTATATATTATGCATCGTGAGTAATGACGATTGTAAACAAATAATATAAAGAAAACATTCCCTGCTTAGTTAGGGAGATTCTTGTTTGCAGATAGGTACTTACTCTTAAAGATTCATTGGCACAAAAAAATAGTATTATCCAAATCACTATGGAGGCTTATGGGTGAAGCGTCGGGGTAAAGATCAAGACTTAGGTTTTTCCATGAACTGATTAAACTCTTGCGTCTTTGCTGGTTCGACATCAGCTTCAGAAAATCAGCAGGAATGCCCTGACTTTCTTTTTACAACCGAATCTTTTTTAACTACTGCGCTGTCTACATGCGTAGCGCTATATCGGCGATACTGCAAAGAACAACTTCAATAAAATAATTCCGGTTGAGCCACGACCGGGACATGCCCATTCGTACGGACACTGACAAGGAAGGAGGCGCTATGCCCCTATTATCGAAAGTAGAAAAAATAGAACAGAAGGCGATATAGGTTTCCGTTGACTATTGCAACGCAACCTTACTATAAATATGATATTCCCCGGGAGACAAAGTAGCCGTGTAGTTACCTGAAATATTTATAGCATTGCCAACGGCATCAAACCAGGCACCGGTAGAACCAAAATCTATATTGGCGGTTCGATCCACCACATCAAAATTACCAACCACTACCAAGGTGTTGGCAGCTTCAGTGAGTTTAATAAATTTGATAGCACTCACTAAATCATAGGAAGCTATCGTTGAATTAAAGATGCCGTTATTCTTTTTTAACCGGATGAATTTTGCATAGGCATCATATAAAGCTTTACGATTGGCATCGGCATAGTAGTCCCATTTAACCGGTTTTTCCCCTGTCCTGCCATTATAGTCAATACTGATATCATATCCCAATTCACCAAATTGCCAGATCATTTTTGGTCCCGGCATGCTGAATAAAAACGCCGCGCCCAGTTCTTCCCTTTTTAACGATACAGGCAAATTGTTTTTTATGGAATAGCCACCCGATGAATTGCCATAAGTTATG
>JANOCH010000429.1:0-3893 GCA_031412015.1 Chitinophagaceae bacterium | reverse complement strand
CGGTAGCCTTCCGATAAAAGACATCTACCCGCGGGTCATTTAATCCAAGCATATAATTAAGCGCGGTCTGGCTGGCAAGTATATTAAATTCGCCTACTGAATTGATATGCGCAAATAAAGGATGCTGATTAAAAGTAGCTGTTGTAAACTGAACCTGGGCGGTCTCATGGAAATCAATAAACTCAGCATTGGCAGCATATAGTGCCTCCACTCCCGCTTGCGCAACAGCGGCCCTTACATATCCCTGCCTTAAAAATATTTTCAACTTAAGTGTATTGGCAAATTTTTTCCACAGGTGCATATCGCCGTGATAAAAAAGGTCATCCGTGCCAGGGTGTGTAGCACTGTTTTCGTCCAATAGTGCAAGACCTTCGTCTACCAGCCTGATCAAACCGTCATAAATTTCCTGCTGCGTATCAAATTTAGGATTCAAGTTAGCTGCACCCTGCAGGGATTCTGAAAATGGAACATCGCCCTGCATATCCGTCACATACTGAAACAGGTAAGCCTGCATTATTTTCGCAATAGCCGCATAATTATTATTACCTGTTTTCTGCCCTTCTTCTATGATATACCGGAAATCATTAAGCGGGCCGGCATACACATCTATCCATTGACGGTCAAAATCGCCGCTGTTGATCGAATATTGATCATAATTCGAAAATTGATTTCCTGTGGGTCCCTGTGTCCAGTATTGCGCCCAGAAACCACCCAGTATCTGGTAGGGATTACCCAAATCATAAGCTGCATAAACAAGAGCAGTAGGCAAAACAAGATCAACTGATGCAGTCGTCGGATTATTAGGATCAACATTTACATCGAGAAAATTTTTTTTGCAGGAGCTTGCCGTGAGCAAACCAACCCCCAGAAATATTGTAACTATTTTATTCGCTTTCATAAAATTCTTTTTTGTTGTTTTAAAATACCACTCTTACATTAACCCCATAATTCCGTATGGAAGGAATAGTGCCATACTCATATCCCTGGAGATTCCCTGTTCCAAAAGAACTCGTTTCAGGATCAGAATAGGTATTTTCTTTTGGTGTCCATAGCCAGAGATTGCGACCGGAAAAGCCAACGGTTATTCCATTGATCCTGGCTTTTTTAAACCATTCTCTTGGTAAACGGTAGGTTAATGATGCTTCACGGAGTTTAATAAAGCTGGCATCGACGAGTTGTTCCATAGCCGTAGGAGAACTAAATGCATACCAATAGATATCAGCATTCTGAACGGGTGTTGTATTCGCTTCAAACTTTCCATCAGGCAATTGCACCACACTACCGGGTACAACAAAAGGGTCACGGTCGTTAAACGTAGTTCTTGGATCAGTACCTAAGAATTCCTGCAATGCCCTGGTACGGGAATAGAAAACGCCACCCTTACGTGCATCAAAAAGGAAAGAAAGACTAAATCCCTTGTACGAAAAGCTATTATTCAATCCAACTAAAAAGTCTGGCTGAATATTTCCATGTATTCGTGCCTGGGGCTCGGTAACAGGATAACCTGTTCCGGCATCTACCACAATATTTCCTTCAGGTGTTCTCAGGAAACCTGCTCCAAAAAAAGAACCGTAAGGCTGACCTACTTCAGCTACCAGGGCGCCGCCTGCAAATCCACCGATGGCCAATTGCGTAGTGCCGGGGAAAAGTTCTGCTACTTTGTTCTTATTCTTTGTAAATGTTCCCGTTACTTCCCAGGAGAAATCACGACCACGAACAGGTGTACCTCTCAATAACAACTCAATTCCTTTATTGGTGATCAAGCCAGCATTCAAAGTAATAGTTGTAAATCCTGTAGTAGCGGCAGTAGGAACAGTAATGATCTGATCTTTACTGCGATTTGAATAAACTGTTCCTTCAAAGTTGAAGCGGTTATTAAATAAACCCAATTCCAAACCCAGCTCATAAGAAGTGGTGATCTCAGGCTTCAGGTTCGGGTTGCCGATATTGCCACTTTGTGTAAACCCTGCAATACCATTCAAAGGCAAATCAACTTGTGAGTTTTGTTGTCCATCTGTGATACTTCCTGTCAGGAAAACTGATTGAAGTAAATAAGGTGCTGCATCATTACCTACCTGGGCTGCACTGGCTCTGATTTTAGCGTAAGAAACAGCTTTGGGCAAATTAAAAGCTTCACTTATTACAAAAGATGAATTGACACTGGGGTAAAAGAAATTGTTCTTGCTTTTTGGCAGCGTAGACGACCAATCATTCCGGCCCGTCAAACCAAGAAATAAAAAATTTCTGTAGGATAAATTTATATCACTATACACACCATGCAAACTCCGGATCGTATTAGCATTCGCTGTTTTCGGGGGTTGTGCTGAATTGGCCAGGTTATAATAGAAATGTATGGTCAGCGAATTAATTTCACTGAATTGAATACCAGTATTGCGCTGACGAACATTGTGTCCAACCAATACACTTAATGACAAATCCTCTGTCAGTTTCCTTTTTGCAGTTGCTATGAGGTCTGTAGTAAGTTCCCTTATATTGATAGAAGTTTCTGCATAGTGGCCATCAAATTTTCTGCCAGCATTTTGACCATTTGGATCCGGAGTACGTTTCGATTCAATTTGTATCCTCTTATCATTGGATACGTCTGTACCTATGCGAAAACTAATATCGAGCCATGATAAAGGCTTGTAGCCCACCTGCAAATTGCCCAGTACCCTGTCAACTACCGACGTATAAGAATCCTCCCCAAGGAAATACCAGGGATTAACTGTGTAAGCTCCATAATATCCATTCAAGTCATTGAATTTATTTTTGTAGTCTTTTAACTCCAGCAGCGATATGTCTCTTGGTGTCTGCAGTATCTGGTCGTAGGGCGAATTGCCTTGTCCCTGTATGGAAAGATCGCCCTTGGACCGGATATAATTAATTGTGGCTGAAGTATAAATTTTATCTGTTATATCAGCAGTGCCCGATAACTTCACCGAGGTCCTTTTGTATTTCGTTCCGGGCATTATTCCTTTTTGATCTATATTGTTCAACGACAGATAATAACTGTTCTTATCATTATTTTGTGAAAAAGAGACGTTGTTATTAAAAACACCTCCGAGATCAAAAAAATCTTTTACATTATTCGGAAGAGCAGAATAAGGCTTCACTCTTTGTGAATCCCCGATCTGCTGACCCCAGGGACGCACCTTTCCATCAAATTTAGGTCCCCAGCTAAAGTTTTCCCGTGAATCAGGTAACTTTTGGCCGCCCTGTCCGAATTCATTTTGATAGTCAGGTAATCTTAAAATCGATTCCATATTATAAGAGCTGCTGACTATGATCTCAGATTTTTTTCCTTTCAGGCTCTTACCAGTTTTTGTAGTAATGATCAATGCACCATTGGCAGCTCTTGTACCATATAAAGCCGCCGCTGCAGGTCCCTTTAATAACGTAACAGATTCTACGTCTTCAGGATTAATATCATTTCCCCGGTTACCGGCATCTACCTGGTTATTTAAGCCTTGCGCATTTACATTTCCGGCTACATTAGGGTCACCCGCTTCAATATTTGAATTGTCAATCGGAATACCATCTACTACGATCAACGCCTGGTTGTTACCTGTAAGAGAGGTGCCACCACGGAAAACAATCCGCGTAGAACTTCCAACACCGCCTGAAGTGCTTGTAATTTGTACGCCCGCTACCTTACCTTGTAAAGAATTTAATACGCTTCTGTCTTTTCCTTTTGTCAGATCAGCATTGTTAATGGTAGTAGTAGCATAGCCCAGGCTTTTTGCCTCCCTTTTTACAGCATTGGCTGTCACTATTACTTCATTTAATTGTTTTGCATCTTCTTCCAGCACTATATTAATAGTATTACCGGAAGACGATTTGCTCTCAAAGGTCTTATACCCGATAATGGAAAAGATGATCTTCGCACTGGGTTG
>JANOCH010000428.1:0-2727 GCA_031412015.1 Chitinophagaceae bacterium | reverse complement strand
TAATGGTTCTTTCTTACTTAAACTCTGACCATAAGCATAGGCTATCCCTCCACTGATATGCAGGTTCTTTATGGCATTCCAGTTCAACTCCGTTTCAAATCCTTTTATAAAAGCCGATTCAGTGTTTTCTTTTTGATAGACCTGGTAACCACTGATCACCTCTCCATCCATTTTCACCCTGGTGATCAGGTCAGCCAGGTGCATGTAATAAGCCGCTATTGTTCCGCTCAATCGCTTTGTCCGCACTTTATACCCCAATTCTGTATGTTGTGATTTCTCCGGCTTCAGATCAGCAGTGGGTACTTCATATCGAAAATCAACAATTCCCAACGTTCCCATATCATCCACATTCGGGGCACGGTATCCGCTACTGAAAGAAGCATAAATCGTTTGATTTCTATTAACCTGGTACATCAACGCTGCATTTCCAACCCAGGCAGACGGAGAAATTTTCACGGTACCCAAAGTAGTATCGTTGATACGGATATCAAATGTATTAAACCGTACACCCGCATCCACAATCCATTTTCCCCACTGAAAATGATGAAGTGAATACACTGAATAATTCCTATATTTAGAATCATCAGGGTATAACCCGCGTTTAGGTGATGACTTTCCAGTTTGTGTATTGATATCTTCCCTTGTACTTCCCACTCTATCGTAATAAATTTCAATACCGGAGTTGGCTGTCCATGTATCGCTGAATTCAGAAAAAACATCTGTTGTAAACCCAAGGGTATTGATTCGATCTTTTTCTTTTCTTAAACTGGTAGATCCATTTTTCTGGCTGTTCTGGCCTTTTATGCTTTGCTGATAGGAAAGGGAGATCTCAGTTTGTTTTAACAACCGGGATTTACCCTGCAAATCCAATCTTGCATAACTAAGCAAGCGTTGCTGTGGACCCATTTCATTGATAGCAAAATTCTCAAGCAATACTTTATGATAAACCGGCACATTCTTTTGTTGCAAAAATTGATTAGCCACCGTTAGCCGGATATTTTCTTTCAACAGGAATTTTGCCTTCATATCCAATGACCATTCATCATAACCAGAAGGAGATTGCCGGCCCGTTGTATCGCCACCGACCAGGTCGCCAAAATTCTTTTTCACAACTCCCGTGATTAAGGCGAATTTCTTACCCGAATAATTGGCTTCGCCGCGTATCGTCTTTTCCATGTTACCGGTCATGTATTTACCAATCACCCGTCCATGTACGCCAGACTTACCTGTTGCAAATTGCGGGTCACGGGTTAGAATATGTACTACACCTCCGATCGCATCCGTTCCATACTGAACCGAGCCGGTCCCCTTTGCCACTTCAATTCGTTGAATGGTAAAAGGATCAATTGTATTAAGGTATTGATTGGGGCCATACCGGAAAGTCGAATTGTTTAATCGTATACCATCTACCAATATAAGCGTTTGATTACCTGTTACACCCCTGACAAACGGGGAACCACCGCCATGATTGGTTTTTTGTACAAACACTCCGTTGGTGCCCATTAATGCTTCGGGTATGGTTCTTGAATTCATTTCTCCAATATGCTGTTGCGAAATGGTGTTCACCGAATATGGAACCAGCAAATTGTCCTGCTGGTGACGCTGAGCCGTCACTACTACTTCGCCTAATGAGCGGATGGATGTGTCCTTAGATTCTTCTGCCTGTTGGGCAGAAGTAACCACACCAGAAAACAACAGCGAAATAATAAATACTTTTCTTTTCATTTATTCCTATTTGTCATCATCGTCGTCCTCTTCTTCGACCATCTTCACAAAAGCGCTTCTTCTTGGCGCGGGCATGATACTTTCTTCTCCTTTTACCGCTTTCCAGATCACTTCGCTGAAGACCAAATCAGGTATGCGGTCTTCTTTAGAAAAATCTAATGTTTCGCTCAGCCTGGCACCGGGAGTATTTTTAGTATTCTTTTCGTTCAGGTCAACATTAGCAGCTACAGATTGAAAGGGTGTGAGATCGGGAGTAGCAGTAAAACATCTCCACATGGGTTCTGCTGCAGCATCGTACTGGCTCATGGGTGGTAGCCCAAGTATCAGTTCAATAGTACGCAGCATAGAAGAAGTAGAGTACATGGTATGATCCACCAATTTTCTTTTCACCAAACCACCGGCCACATAGGCGGTCGTTCTGTGAGCATCCACATGATCGGGCCCGTTCTGCGCATCATCTTCTACAATAAAGATGGCGGTCTCCTTCCAGATCGGGCTTTTGGATAAGTATTCGACAAATAAACCAACGGCCAGGTCATTATCGGCGACATGTGCAAATGGCGTGGGACGACCAATTCTCGATCCTTCCGTATGGTCATTTATAAAACGTAATGAATTAAACCTGGGAACTGCATTTGCTGACAACAACGAATCAAATTCCCTTTTCCATTGATAGAACCTGGTAGTATCCCTTACAGTTTCATCCCAGCTGGTATAATAAGGACAGAAATGATCTTCCAATACTTTGATATTAGCTTTGTAATCGTCAGCAAACTCACCATAAGTTCTATAACTCACCCCGGCCCTTTTACAATAATCAAAGATAAAACCCCGGTCAGGATTAGCGATCTCGCGATTACCTTCCGCATCATACTGACCACCACGACCGCCATAATCGGTGGGCCATGTCTTTTCCAAATAATCATTCGCATTGGCTGCCAGGCTCCAGTTGTGACCATCGGCACTTACTTCACCATCTACATAAAAATTATCGAGCAATAC
>JANOCH010000427.1:0-2489 GCA_031412015.1 Chitinophagaceae bacterium | reverse complement strand
AGCCACAATTACTGCTGTTTTACGTTCGATATAGTAGAAACAACATACCAATAAAATAAGTAGAATAAATCGCTGTTTTTAGTAGAGTATTGATAGTAATCGGGTTAAATAAAAGACGTACATTTACTATCGCAAAATAACCTTTATGAGCTTGCAAGTTGAACATTCGTTGTCTATATTTAACGCGCGAACCGTACACTATGCAATCAATCTTCCAGAGACTGAATAGCTTTTTTACAAAGACAGCTATATCTGATTCGGCTCCCCAGCCGGAGGAAGTAGAAATTGATGATGCTACATTTAATAATTATTCATTTGTAATCGGAAGTCTTTTTTCTTATTTCAATGACCTGCCGCAGGAGTCCAGGCAACGGTTCGTGAAAAGAGCGTACCAGTTCAGGCAGCACAAAAAATTTCATTTTATTGGCCTTGAAAAGAACGAAGACACAGCGATCCTGGTGAGTTCTTCGGCGATACAGGTCACGTTTGGTTTAAAAGATTATCAACTTTCATACTTCAAGGATATTTATATACTTGCCGATGCGTATCATATGGACAATGACGATGAATTATATATTGGTCATGTTGCGCCAGATGGTATCTATTTATCATGGAAGCATTTTTTATACGGCTATTCTTACAAGAATGACAGTATAAATGTGGCGGTACATGAAATGGCGCATGCTTTACTGTATAATAATTATTTCGCACAGTATGGTATTGACCCGCATTTCCGTTTGAATTATGAAAAATTTTCTACCAGTACCGGACCGATACTGGCCGATGTGATCGCTAAAAGGCGTAGTTATTTGCGCAGTTATGCTTTCAGCAATATGCATGAATTCTGGGCGGTAAGTGTGGAAGCTTTTTTTGAGAACCCGGAAGGATTGAACGAGAACATGCCCGACCTGTATGAAGCGTTAAGTCATGTACTTAACCAAAACCCTATAACGAAAACTAAACTTCTTAAATCCGAATTATGATTACTTTGTATCTAATCTATCGTTGCCGCAAATTTATTCTTCATCAAAAGCAAAAAAGAGCTGCAGCAATGCTGTCTGCAGTGTAAGAATTATTTCATTCCAGAAATTATTACCTTGAATATTGATCCCGCCAGCCAGCCGGTAAGTGTTGAGCGTTGATCATTTTGACTGACCGTTAAAATGTTCAATATTCTCCCGGTAGCTATCGGACTCAATGCTCAATGTTTAAAGAAAATCAACGGGCTAATATTTTAACAAAGCGGTTTACATCCGCGTCTTTCGCGATGGGTAATTGGTAAACCAGGTTATCGGTCAATTGCTTTGCAAAGAAAGGAGCCAATGAGCAACCCTTTGTTCCCATTCCGTTTAGTATGCCAATGGAGGGATGCAAAGGATGGAAACCCACAAAGGGTCTTCTTTCTAAGGTGGCAGGGCGAAGCCCTGAGCGATGTTCAATTATTTTGAAAGGGATTTTCAGCCATTGTTTTAGCGTTTGTTCCGTGTTTTCCCGGAAAGCTTCGGTTGGGTCAGCATTATCGAAGTCCCAGATATAACTGGCGCCGATCCAGAAAAGATCTTTTTCAGCCATCGGCACTATCATCAATCCCTTTTTGTAAATGTGTGAGTCGGGTAAGCCGGGAATCTCTGCCACCAAAGCTTCACCTTTATTCGGGGCAAAAGGAAGATTTTTGAAATAAGGATTTTCAAAGCTGCCGGTGCCATCACAAAAAATGATCTTTTCTGCGATGATGTCTTTATAATGAATTTTATCCGCATCAACTTTCAGAATACCGAGCTCAAAATCTTCTTCCAATAAAACATTTTCTTTTTGCAGATGAGATCGCCATGCAGGCAGTAATGTTTCAAGATGGGCAGTGTACACAGGTCTTATTTCTCCGCAACCCAGTTCATAGTTAAAATAACGGTTGAAATGATTTTGTTCCGGGTAGGCATGTACATATTTATCTCCTGTTTCAATTTTTTGTAAAAAACTTTCCCGCATAAATGGATTGGGGAAAAAATCAATAATGTTTTTTTGGGAAATAGCTGTTATCTCCAGGTCATGCCCGATCGCCTGGTAAGCTTTCCAGGCAAAGGACAGGACTTCTTCTACCATCCAAACGGTTACCAGCCGTCTGCCCGTTACAGGATTGATGATACCAGCTGCGATCTTTGACGGGGAACGACTATAATTGTTGTCAATGACTAAAAATTTTTTTCCTTCTTTTTGCAAATAATAGGAAAGAAATGTACCGCTGATTCCTTGGCCAATGATCAATACATCAATATTCATAAAACAAAAATAGGGAAGCCGGAGTTTAATAAGCTGGTTAAACCTGTTATGCTTTTTCTTCCGTTCAAATTTAGCGGACTATACTGGACTAATTTAAATTGCAAAGAACCGGATATACGTGGAGCGTGTATCCGGTTTCTTTAAATAGTCAAAGCGGTTTAATTACTTCACATTGATCCGAATGCCTTCACTATGGGAACTAAATTCCGGTG
>JANOCH010000426.1:0-11506 GCA_031412015.1 Chitinophagaceae bacterium | reverse complement strand
AACCTGAACTTCATCGCCTTTAATAAATACCTGTGGCCAAACCGGATGGATGGATTGTTTTTTACGGTATTTATTATAGCCATCGCAGCTGCCGAAGCGGCTGTTGCTATTGCGATCATTATTAATCTATACCGGAGCCATAATTCTATCGATGTAGAGAATGCTGAAGAATTAAAGTATTAAGACCAAATGTCCAACGCAGTCATCATAGCACTCATCCCAATGCTGCCATTGGCAGGCTTTTTACTGCTGGGATTATTTGGAAGAACTACTTTTAAAAACTACTCAGGCATTATCGGCACATTGCTCTTGGCTGCATCAACCGTGCTGGCTGTCTACACAGCGTATGATTATTTTGCTCACAGCAGTGTTGGCTTTTATCCCAGGGAGGTTCCATTGACATTTACCTGGCTGCAATTTTCTGATAAATTATCTATCGATATGGGAATCATGCTTGATCCTATTTCGGTCATGATGATCGTAGTGGTCACTTTTATTTCCTTGATGGTGCATATTTACAGTCTCGGTTATATGAAAGGGGACGAAAGATATCCTACCTATTATGCTTTCCTCGCTTTGTTCACTTTTTCGATGCTGGGCCTGGTTCTTTCATCTAATCTTTTCCAGATCTATATTTTTTGGGAACTGGTGGGTGTATCTTCATTCTTGCTGATAGGATTCTATTATAATAAACCATCCGCCGTTGCTGCCTGCAAGAAAGCGTTTATCGTTACCCGCTTTGCTGATCTTGGTTTTTTAATAGGAATACTCGTCCTTTCATTTTATTCAGGCACATTAGACTTTAATGAACTAATTGCTGTATTAACCTCGGCGGAATCCAGTGAATTAAAAACTGCCCTTGCAACTTCCTTTCTTGGCATAAGTGGTCTGGCCTGGGCATTGGTGTTGATATTTATCGGAGGTGCCGGTAAAAGTGCCATGTTCCCCTTGCATATTTGGTTGCCCGACGCGATGGAAGGCCCAACTCCCGTTTCAGCATTGATTCACGCGGCTACCATGGTAGTGGCAGGTGTATTTTTAGTGGCGCGATTGTTCCCCATATTTGCCATCAGCGGTCCGATCGCTTTGGAATTGGTCGGTTGGGTTGGAGCGATATCAGCGATCATCGCGGCGATCATTGCCTGTACTCAAACAGACATCAAAAGAGTTTTGGCCTACTCCACTATGTCGCAGATAGGGTTTATGATGTTTGCACTGGGTGTCTCAAAATATGGTGGCGAAGAGGGTTTGGGTTATACAGCTTCGATGTTTCATCTTTTCACCCATGCCATGTTCAAAGCATTGCTCTTTCTTGGCGCCGGCGCTGTGATACATTATGTTCATAGTAATGAATTAAAAGACATGGGTGGCTTACGAAAAAAATTACCCATTACTCATATTACGTTTTTAATTGCCTGCCTGGCTATCGCCGGCGTGCCTCCTTTTGCGGGATTCTTCAGTAAAGAAGAAATATTGCTGGCTGCGTATCAGAACAACCTGGCGATCTACTGGATCGCTTTGATCACCTCCGGGCTTACTGCTTTTTATATGTTCCGTTTGTACTTTGGTATTTTTTGGAATAAAGAATCACATTCACATACTGATCATCGGAGCGAAGGTGGTTTTGTCATGATGCTGCCATTAGTATTATTGAGCATTGGTGCGGCAGCGGCTGGCTTTATTCCTTTTGGAAAATTTGTTAGTTCTGACGGAGCCCCGTTAGAGACAAAATTCCATTTACAATTTTCCATTGCGCCTGTTGTGTTAGGGCTTGCAGGAATTTTCACCGCTCTTTGGTTATATAAAAAGGAAAACACAAGACCCGATAAACTGGCTACATCGCTGAATGGTCTTTACAAAACCGCTTATAACAAGTTTTATATCGATGAAGTCTATTTATTTGTCACGAAAAAGGTATTGTTCAACCTGGTAGGCCGGCCGGCAGCCTGGTTTGATAAAAATGTGGTGGATGGGTTGATCAACCTTACAGGCAATACGACACAATTAGTATCTGAAAGCATAAAGAAAATACAGTCAGGAAAAGTACAGCAATATGCTATTTACTTTTTGGCGGGTGTAATCGGACTAGCCATATTGTTTATCTATGTATGGAAGTAATTTTGAAAACAAGAATTGAATGAACCTTTTATTACTGATAGGGATGCCATTACTAACGGCTATTGCCGTATTGCTTTCCCGCAATACGCAACAGGTGCGATGGATATCTTTGTCCGGGTCACTGATTCAATTGATTCTATCATTTGTTTTATTTTTTAGTTTCCGGAATGAAAGGGCTTTGGGCAATAACACGCAAATGCTTTTTGAGCAGAATTATGCTTTATTCGCATCCTGGAATATTAATTTTCATTTGGGGGTTGACGGTATTTCAGTGGCGATGATATTGCTTACTTCTTTTGTTCTTATAGCGGGTGTACTGGTTTCCTGGAATATCGAAAAGATGACAAAAGAGTTTTATTTCCTGTTGATATTATTGGCTCTCGGCGCTTTTGGGTTCTTTATCTCCCTCGACCTCTTCGTGCTCTTCTTTTTCCTTGAGATATCTGTCATTCCCAAATACCTGCTGATCGGCATCTGGGGAAGCGGGCGAAAAGAATACAGCGCCAATAAACTGGCCCTGATGCTGATGGGAGGATCGGCCCTGATATTGGTAGGCATACTGGGTTTATATTTTTCGTCAGGCTATAGTTTTGATATAATAGAATTGTCACACAAGAATATTTTACCATCAGATCAACATGTCATCTTTCCGTTGCTATTTGTCGGCTTTGGAGTATTCACTGCATTATTTCCTTTTCATACCTGGGTACCTGATGGTCATTCATCGGCGCCAACGGCAGGTTCCATGTTCCTTGCCGGTATATCTATGAAACTCGGAGGCTATGGTTGCTTGCGGGTTGCTACTTACCTGCTGCCGGAAGGAGCAAAGGAATATGCTACTATCATTATCGTTCTTTCCGCTATTGCGATCTTATATGGCGCCTTCGCTACCATGATGCAGAAGGACCTGAAATATATCAATGCTTATTCTTCGGTAAGTCACGTTGGGTTTAGTTTGCTGGGTATCGGTATGTTGACGCAAACAGCGATGACCGGTGCCGTCATGCAAATGGTATCGCATGGAGTGATGACAGCTCTTTTCTTTGCCGTAATAGGAATGATCTATGATCGTACACATACCCGGATGGTCAACGATATGGGCGGCCTGATGAAAGTAATGCCATTTATCAGCACCGTATTGTTTATAGTAGGACTTTGTTCATTGGGTCTGCCGGGTTTAAGCGGCTTCGTTGCAGAAATGACGGTTTTTGTAGGCTCATGGGAAAATGCAGGTACATTTCATCGCATTGCCACTATTGCGGCGGCGGCTTCCATTGTCGTAACGGCAGTGTATATTTTGAGGGCCATTGGACAAACCGCGATGGGGCCGATCAGGAATGAATACATGCAACTGAAAGATGCAAGATGGAATGAAAGAATGGCGGCAATAATTTTGGTGGCTGGAATTTTAGCGATTGGTATCGCTCCGTTCTGGTTAAATGATCTTATTAAACCAGCCATTGAAATAATAATGGCCAGGATGGGAGGAAAATGATAAATAATGAACACGGCGGCAAATAGATTTAATTTTTGATTTGCTTTTATAAAACATGCTGATTGATTTTTTTATATTGATGAAATCTGAACTGGTAGTTACGGCTATCATTTTTCTCTTGCTGTTCATTAAGATCGGCAAAGGGATGAAGAATGAAACGTTGCTGCCATTGATCCAGGTATTTCTATTGGCTAATTTTCTGCTTGGTTTCTTTTTTAATAAGGAGGGAATATTGTTTGAAGGCATGTATAGAACAACTTCCTTAATTGTTTTTCAGAAAAATATTTTAAGTCTTGGCGTTTATCTTATCTCGCTTCTCTGTACCGATTGGCTGAAGAAAACTCCTCATCTGCCTGAATTTTTTATGCTGATGCTTTCAGCGTTGCTGGGCATGTTCTTTATGATCTCAAGTGGCAACCTGCTGATGTTTTATTTATCATTGGAATTGTCAACTATTCCCATTGCCGCGATGGCCAATTTTGACCTGGTAAAGAAAACCTCGTCCGAAGCAGCCATGAAAATGATCCTATCATCCGCTTTTTCGTCTGGTATTTTATTATTTGGTATTTCATTGATATACGGGGCCACCGGAACCATAAGTTTCACCGAGCTACCACGGCAGCTAGACGGAAGTTCATTGCAAATACTGGCCTTTGTTTTCCTGTTCACCGGTTTTGCTTTCAAACTATCTATCGTTCCGTTCCATTTATGGACCGCTGATGTATATGAAGGCTCTCCCATAGCTGTTACTTCCTTTCTTTCTGTCATTTCGAAAGGTTCTATCGCATTTATTTTTATCAGTGCTTTATACAAAACATTTCAACCGCTGCAGGATGTTTGGTATAATATGTTGCTGCTACTCGCTGTTGCCACGATGGTGACCGGCAATCTCTTTGCCATCCGGCAGCAGAATATAAAACGTTTCCTTGCTTTCTCCTCTATCGCACAGGTTGGTTTTATACTGGTAGGTATGAGCGCTAATAATAATGCGGGTCTTGTGTCTGTCGTGTATTTTGTTTTGATCTATACTTTTTCCAATCTCGCGGCTTTTGGTGTAGCCTCGGTCATTGCGGAGCAAACAGGTAAAGAAAAAATTGATGATTATAAAGGGTTGTACAAAACAAACCCTTTCCTGAGCTGGGTATTGGCGTTGGCTTTATTTTCCTTAGCAGGTATTCCGCCAACCGCAGGATTCTTTGGTAAATTATTCCTGATCACTGCGGGTGCGTCAGCGGGAGCTTACTGGTTCATTACCATCGCGGCGCTGAACATGATCGTTTCACTCTATTACTATTTACGGGTTGTCAGGGCTGTATTCATGGATAAAAATGAACAACCCATTGAAAAAATAAAAATAAATCCATCTGTAAAACTTGGGCTATTGATCTGTAGTGCCGGCATTGTCTTAATCGGTTTGTTAAGCTGGATATATGACTATATTTCTAAATTGAATTGATCAGTCTTGAATTATGCCGTCATCAGCAGTGCTGAACGCTAAACTCATAACGCTAAACTCTTAACCGGATCTCATGGCAATTAATAAAAACCACGAATTTGAAGAACTGGATGGCGTTAAATGCGGCATCGTGGAGAAGAATGTAAAACCGGAACGGATAAAATTTTTGAAGGAACTTTTAGAATACAATGGATTTACCGTTGTAGCTGTTCCAACGCCAGCACCAAAAGCTCCTGCGGCAGCTCCTCCAAAAGAAGGTGAAACCGCAGCAGCATCGCCGCCTCCGCCGCCTGTTCCCGAAACATTTACCATCGGAGTGACTGACTATACTTTCAATACTATCAATGCTATCTTTGGCCGCTTATTAAAAACAAAAGACGGACACATCGTTACACAGGCTTACTGGCAACAGAAAGAAACGGTAAGCCATGATGAAATACCGTATTACGAGAGCAAATAGAATTTATTTGCCGCAGCTATCCCTTACTACCATACCCGTCGTCTGCTTTACCTGTTCAGGCCTTCATAAAATGATAAAAATCATTTTATGGTCTGACCTGTGTACTTAAATAATTGTCAATTAAGCCATAACTCTGTTACACGAAAAAATTAACTTATGGCAAAGAATAAAAAGGCCCGAAAGTTTGTCTACTTCTTCGGCGGCGGCAAAGCCGATGGCAATGAATCCATGAAAAATCTTTTGGGCGGCAAAGGTGCCAATCTCGCTGAAATGGCGGGACATCCGAAGCTTCGTTTACCAGTTCCGCCGGGTTTTACGGTCACCACTGAAGTTTGTACCTGGTATTATAAGAACAAAAAGACATACCCGGCTGAATTAAAAATTCAGGCACAATCTGCTTTAGCAAAAATGGAGAAGCTGATGGGTAGAATATTTGGCGATGCGGGTAATCCGTTGCTGGTCTCTGTTCGTTCCGGTGCACGCCGTTCCATGCCCGGTATGATGGAAACGGTATTGAATGTAGGCCTGAATGAACAAACCCTGCAAGGATTGATCAAACAGTCGGGAGATGAACGTTTTGCTTATGATGCATACAGAAGATTGATCATGATGTATGCGGATGTCGTGATGGAAAAAGGATCAGGTATTGAACCTAAAAATGGTAAAGGCATCCGTAAACAACTCGATGAAAAACTGGAAAAAGTAAAACATACAAAAGGATACAAAAACGATACAGACCTTTCGGCAGAGGACCTGAAAGTATTGGTTAAAGATTATAAAGCCACCGTGAAAAAAGTGCTTGGAAAGGAATTTCCGGAAAACCCATGGGAACAATTATGGGGTGGTATCGGTGCTGTTTTTGCAAGCTGGAATGGAAAGCGAGCTATCGAATACCGACTCATCGAAAAGATACCCGATGAATGGGGAACCGCCGTCAATGTGCAGGCGATGATTTTTGGCAATATGGGTAATGAAAGTGCTACCGGTGTGGCGTTTACAAGAAATCCCGGTAGCGGTGAAAATAAATTCTACGGGGAATATTTGGTGAATGCACAGGGAGAAGATGTGGTAGCAGGGATAAGAACCCCGGCGCCGGTAAATGAATATTCGAAAAATGCGCAAAGCGAGCACCTGCCTTCATTGGAAAAACTGATGCCCAATTTATATAAAGAGTTATATAGCTACCAGCGACGCCTGGAAAAACATTATAAGGATATGCAGGATATCGAATTTACCATTGAAAAAGGAACGCTCTACATGCTCCAATGCCGTGTAGGCAAAAGAAATGGTATGGCTGCTGTTCGTATGGCAACTGAGATGAACCAGGATAAATTGATTGATATAAGAACAGCCATTCAACGGGTTGCACCTAATCAATTGGTGGAATTGCTTTTGCCCATGCTTGATCCTAAAGCTGAACAAACCAATCCTGTTATTGCAAAAGGTTTGCCGGCAGGACCCGGTGGTGCCAAAGGACGTGTGGTGTTCACGTCCAATGATGCGGTAGAATGGGCGCATAAGGGTGAGCAGGTAATACTGGTGCGGGAGGAAACCTCGCCGGAGGACGTTGATGGTATGCATAAATCAAAGGCTATCTTAACGACCAAAGGTGGAATGACATCCCATGCGGCATTGGTAGCAAGAGGATGGGGTAAATGTTGTATAGTAGGTTGCGGCGATATTGAAATACACAACGACACCAAAACTTTTCATGCAAAGAATGGTGTGGTTATCAAAGAAGGTGATTGGGTGACCCTGAATGGAACAAAAGGACTCGTATATGAAGGAAGCCTGCCGCTGGTTGCAATTGACCTGGATAAAAATCAATCCTACAAAGACCTGATGAAGCTGGTAGATAAAATAAAAGTAATGGGGGTAAGAACCAATGCAGAAACTCCCGAAGATGCCGCACAGGGTTTAAAGTTCGGGGCTGAAGGTATTGGTTTGTTTCGCACTGAGCACATGTTCTACGGTGAAGGAAGCGAACAACCCTTATTTCTATTGCGTAAAATGATCGTCAGTAAAACAGAACCTGAAAGAAAAACAGCATTAAATGAACTGTATGTCTATGTAAAAAAAGATATCAAAAATACCCTCAGCGTTATGAATGGATATCCTGTTACCATTCGTTTGCTTGATCCTCCGCTTCATGAATTTGTTCCCCATGATTCTGAGAAATTACATCAGCTTAGTAAAGAACTCGGCATCAGTATGGGTGTCTTGCGGAGAAGAGTATTGGCATTGCATGAAAACAACCCCATGCTCGGACACCGCGGCGTTCGTTTAGGTGTCAGCTACCCGGAGATCACGGAAATGCAGGTGAGAGCAATATTTGAAGCCACCGCTGAATTGATCAAAGCCGGGAAGAAAGCATTCCCGGAGATCATGGTGCCGGTAACCTGTACCGTAAATGAATTGATTCACCAGAAAAAAATAGTTGACCGGGTATATAAAGAAGTGTGTGAGCAAACAAAGATGGCTAAGATACCGTACCTCTATGGCACGATGATCGAAATACCAAGAGCCGCCCTTAAAGCAGATCGTATGGCGGAAGTGGCTGACTTTTTCAGCTTTGGCACCAATGACCTAACTCAAATGAGTTTTGGTTTCAGCCGTGATGATATTGGCGGATTCCTGCCGAATTATCTCGACCTGAAATTATTAAAAGATGACCCGTTTCAAACCATTGACCAGGATGGGGTAGGTCTGCTAATAAAAATGGGAACAGACAAGGGACGAAAAACAAAACCCAAATTAAAAGTCGGAATATGTGGTGAGCATGGCGGTGATGCCGAAAGCGTGAAGTTCTGTCATAGAATTGGGATGAACTATGTAAGCTGTTCCCCCTTCCGGGTGCCGATCGCAAGGTTAGCCGCGGCACAGGCTGCTATTGAGGACGCCTGAAAATAAATGAATTCTTACCATCCCTGAATAATTGCAAGCAGTTGTTTAGCCCGTAATAACCAACATCAGCGTTCGTTACGGGCTTTTCATTTTGTTGACCGCTATGGATATTATTCCGCATCAATTAAAATTGCGATCTTCCCTTTCTCAATAATGATCTTATGGAAGTAAAAAATCTTTTCGATCCTGCAGTTAAAAAGGATATCATTGACCGAATTAATAAATTGACGCCGCGATCACAAAGGCAATGGGGAAAGATGGACGTAGCGCAAATGCTTACGCATTGCCAGATGCCACTGGGGGTTGCTACCGGCGACCACAAACTAAAAGGTGGTTTCTTACTGCGCCTGATCGGTCCATTGTTTAAAAGCCAGTTATATAACGACAAGCCATTCAAACGTGATCTTCCGACTGATAATTCATTTAAGATCACCGATGCCAGGGATTTTGAAAAAGAGAAACTAAAATTGATCGGGATGATCGATCATTTTTCTGAGACCACTATGTCAGGGGAGCCGCATCCTTTTTTTGGAAAACTAACGAAGGAACAATGGAGCAGAGGCACCTGGAAACATTTAGATCACCATTTACAACAGTTTGGGGTATAAATCTACCCTGCGTATTACAACCAATCAAAACGGCCCCGGAAGAATCCAGGGCCTTGTTTTAACTAAACTGCAATTGAGAAACTATAGTGCTTTTAATGCGTCCATTCTTTCCCAATGTAATCTGACACCATCATTGGCCATCGCCAGAAACTCAATAGCTTTTTCCGGGAAATTGTTTTTGATAGTCGCAAAGCGGTTTTCATGATACAGGAATTCATCCAATGGTACAGAAGGTTCTTTACAATCCAATGAGAAACGCTGACCCTTTCCTTTTAACGGATTGTAACGGAACAGTGGCCAGTAACCAGTTTTAACCGCAAGGTCCTGCTGGTCCAATCCATGACACATATCATAGCCATGGGCAATGCAATGACTATAAGCTATGACAAGTGAAGGTCCGGGATAAGCTTCTGCTTCAAGAATTGTTTTCAACGCATGCACATCGTTTGCTCCCATCGCTATCTGTGCGACATACGCACCGCCGTGAGCAATGGCCTGCATGGCAAGGTCTTTCTTGCCGTTGGTCTTTCCTTTGATGGAGAATTTAGCACTGGCGCCTACAGGCGATGATTTTGATTTCTGACCGCCGGTATTGCTATATACCTCCGTATCCATCACCAGTATATTCACATTCTCACCGGTGCTGAGTACATGATCCAATCCTCCAAAACCAATGTCATAGGCCCATCCATCACCACCTACGATCCACATGGATTTCTTTTCTAAAAATTCCGCTACCTGGTAAAGGCGATAAGATTCTTCTGTCTGTACTTGCCGCAATCTTTTCTTCAGTTCGTTTACATTGGTACGTTGCAACATGAGCTCACCTTCTGAGTTTTCTGCATTTTGCAAAATAGCATCGGTCAGTTCGCTACCGATTTCTTCACGGAGATCCTTTAGCAGGCGCAATGCCATTTCTCTTTTCTTATCGGTCGCGAGTTTAATACCCAATCCAAATTCTGCATTGTCCTCGAATAATGAATTGGCCCAGGCAGGTCCATGACCTTCATGATCTGCGGACCACGGTGTAGTTGGCAAATTAGCTCCAAAGATGGAAGAACATCCCGTAGCATTGGCCACCAGCATACGATCACCAAATAGTTGGGTCAGTAATTTCAGGTAAGGCGTCTCTCCGCAACCGCTGCAGGCTCCGGAGAACTCAAACAATGGTTGAAGTAATTGAGAACCTTTTACCGTTGTTTTGTTTACTCTTGTTCTGTCAATATCAGGCAAGGTGAGGAAGTAATCCCAATTATTTTTTTCCATTTCTTTGATCGGCATCACATCCTGCATGTCAATTGCTTTGTGACCAGGTTCGGCTTTGCTCTCAATCGGGCAGACTTCTGTACAAAGTTTGCAGCCGGTGCAATCTTCTACGGCTACCTGTAGCGTATACGCTTCCTTTTCTTTAAAAAATTCTTTGCCGATGGGATTGGTATGTTTGAAGAAGGCCGGTGCATCAGGTAGCCAGTCACGGTCATACACTTTAACACGGATGGCGGCATGCGGGCAAACAAAAAAGCACTTACCACATTGCGAACAGAGTTCAGGATCCCAAACCGGCACCTGTTCTGTCAGGTTTCTTTTTTCCCATTTAGTGGTGCCGGAAGGATAGGTTCCATCAACAGGAAATGCACTTACCGGCAGCTCATCGCCTTCGCCGGCAATGATCCGTCCTAATACTTGTTGCACAAAATCAGGCGCTGTCAATGAAACAGGAGCTTCAATTTCCTTATGCCCAATGGTAAATTTTGAATAATCTATTCTATGCAGGTTCTCCAGCGTCTGGTCAACAGCCTTGAAATTTTTCTGAACAACCTCCTCGCCTTTGCGGCTATAGGTTTTCTTAATAGCACTCTTTATATATTGAATAGCGAGATCTTTTGTCATTACATTCGAGATAGCGAAGAAACAGGTCTGCAGGATGGAATTGATACGGGATCCCATACCCGTATCTCTTGCTACTTTGGAAGCATTGATCACATAGAATTTCAGTTTTTTATGAATGACCTCTTCCTGTATTTTTTTAGGCAGTTGCTCCCAGACCTCTTCAGTAGGGTAAGGAGCATTCAGTAAGAAAGTCGCTCCCTCTTCCGCATCTTTCAACACATCATACTTTTTAATATAATTGAAATGATGACAGGCGATGAAATTGGCGGAATTGATAAGGTACGTGGAAAGAATGGGATGTTCGCTAAAGCGAAGGTGAGATACGGTCAGTGATCCTGATTTTTTAGAATCGTACACAAAATATCCCTGTACATAATCACCGGTCACATCACCCACGATCTTGATGGTATTCTTATTGGCGCTTACGGTACCATCTGCACCTAGTCCGAAGAACAATCCCCTGAACAAATGTTGTTTCTCCAATGAAAATTTCTTATCCCAATGGAGACTTGTATTTGTCACATCATCTTTCAAAACAAAAGATAGCTTTCTACAAAAATCAATTTTTTGTAACT
>JANOCH010000425.1:0-1756 GCA_031412015.1 Chitinophagaceae bacterium | reverse complement strand
CCTCCATTGCCGTCAGCGCCTTGTGTTTGATAATGCCTTCTTCGTTGGCTTTTATGACCGCACCGGCAACGGAAGCGGAGTAGGGAAGTACGCTTAGTTGTTTATGGTATTGTTCGGTATTCGTATACCTAGTTCCGTCTTCTTTTATTCCCTGTTGCACGATCTTTAAATAGCCATTCGGCATTATCTCGTGCACGATATGTAAGACCACTTCGCCTTTTTTATAGAAATGGATCTCAAAACTTATGCTGTCAATAAAATTGACCTGCACCTGGTCGGCCAACTCCTGCGGGGCGAATGAATTCAATTGTCCGTCGGCTATAACATGATACTGCGATGAAAGAGCCTGGTTTTCCAGGGTCACCCAGTTGTGATAAATGATCAACTCTTTCCTGCTTTCCGGTGATTCAATTTTGTAGATACCGCTTTTGGGTCTTTCACCATGCTCGTATATTCCCTTTTCAGGAAACAATTGCCAGGCAGCTAAAAAATTATAGGCTTGTACCATAAGTAGACAATAACATTTAATAACCCGTAATAGTTGTCCGAAAATTGTTTTGCGCGGCAAAGGTTTTATTTTCCCGGCAAATAAAAAAGAATATTAACCGAACTATCAGTATCTCTCGCAAGGGGATGCCATACCTTTAAATAAAGAAAGTTTAGTTATGAGGTCTTATATATTAGTTTTTGTTAGTTGCCTGCTGCTGACTTCAGCCGGTAAAGCTCAGTCTGCAAAGTCCGCCGGCGAAATATTGAAGCAGGCGTATAGTATAGCAGCTAAGGAAAAGAAAAATGTCTTTGTAATTTTTCATGCATCCTGGTGCGGGTGGTGCAAAAAAATGGATACGGCTATGAATGATCAATCCGTAAAAAAGTTCTTTACGGATAACTTTGTGATCCGTCACCTGGTAGTTTATGAATCCAAAGGGAAAGAAAACCTTGAAAATCCCGGGGCACTGGAGCTGCTAAAAAAATACAAAGGAGATGATCAGGGTATTCCGTACTGGTTCGTTTTTGATAAAGACGGGAAGCTTTTGGCCGATTCAAAAATAAGACCGGAAGGCGGCGGTTTGGAAACCGGTGACAACTCGGGCTGCCCGGCCAGCGAAAAAGAAGTGGCTTATTTTTTAAAAGTATTGAAAGAAACCAGTTCTTTAAAAGAGACGGAATTAGCCATTATTCAAAAGCGATTCAGGGAAAATGAAAATTAGTGGCAATGTTGAGGCTGATGATCTTCCAGGAAGGTTCCCGTCATGATTGGCAAGCCCTGCCATTACGGTTCAACATTGCAATATCTTTTGCAAAAAAAGAGCATTTAGCAATTGCAAAAAAGCTACAATTCCTAAATGCTGTCTGTGATCTTTATCGGTATAATAAGAGACTATTGTCTTTGTAGTTCGTCCCCGATCTGCTCCCTGAATTTATCCTCGTTTTCTGTGATCCAGGTTGGCAATGGCTGATTTTTTACAATAGACCAATTGCCATTGTCCACTTTTGTCATATAAAATAGAATACGGTTTCCCCTGTCATCCCCGGTATCTACAGAAAAAACATCGTCCTCCTGTTGTTTATGTTTTCTAAAATTAAATTCTCTAAGTCTTCCGCCAGCCTTAATTAACCGGGTAAAATGGACCACTTTGGTGAAATGTACTTGCATATTTTCTCATTGAGAACCAAAACACATCAATTTCTGTGCTAGGAGTTGGAATCATCATTTAATTTGTTCACAAAATCGAAACAAATCACCTGATCTACC
>JANOCH010000424.1:0-1790 GCA_031412015.1 Chitinophagaceae bacterium | reverse complement strand
GGCTTGATTTTAATGAAAATTTTCCACCCAATACCATGGATAAAGTTTTTGGGGTCATTTGCCTGTTATATGGCGTATGGCGGATTTACAGGGGATACAAAAAAGACTATTTCAGGTAAGTGGCTATAAAGAGCATTGCTGTACTGGAAGCTACTTAAAAATAAAGGCGAACTGATGAAAGTATTGGGTTATAAAAAACATGCCGGGTTGATCGTATTCTTTTTTTTACTGGCAGTGCTGATAAATAGTTGTGAATCGGATAAAGAAAGGGACGGAAAGCTTCAGGACACACCCGGCAGAGGAACGATCAATATCAGTGCGGATGAATCTTTCAAGCCGGTCATCGATGAACAGGTAAAAGTATACGAGTCCAATAATCCGGACACAAAAATTAAGGTTTGGTACAAACCCGAAGCGGAGTGTTTGAAGGATCTGTTGGTAGATAGCATCAGGATGATCATTGCGACAAGAGGATTTAGTGAGCCCGAAAAGAACTTTATCGTTGATTCGATGAAGGTTTCTCCCAGGAAAATGGTGGTGGCCAGGGATGCTGTAGCGGTAATTGTTAATCCTTTGGCGCAAGATTCACTCTTCACCATGAATGAGTTGCGGGAAATACTCACCGGGAAGTTTAGGAAAAGTTTAATTCCGGTATTTGATGGGGTGCAGGCAACCAGTACGGTACGTTTTATCGTCGATTCTATATTAAAAAAGGATTCGCTTACGCCAAAATCAATGGCGGCCCGTTCGAGCCAGGAAGTAATTGATTATGTGGCAAAGAATCCCCAAACGATCGGGTTTATTGGGGTTAGCTGGATCGGCAACAGAGAAGATACGGCTCAATTGAGTTTTTTGAAGAAAGTTAAAATGGCCTGGCTTGAAAGTAATGAAGTGCCGGGCCGGTATATCCTCCCTTTCCAGGTGAATATTTCCAATGGCACTTATCCTATGGTACGTGATTTGGTATATGTGTTAAAGGAGAAGCATAGGGGATTGGGCGTTGGATTTGCTGATTTTTTAAGTGGCCAGGTTGGCCAATTGATATTCAAAAGAGCTTATCTTATGCCGGCCCAAAAAGATTTTATGGTGCGTCCGGTCAGGCTCAGGGAATAGAAACAACAAAGTAGTTATATTTACAACTCTTAAAAAGTGAAAGAAAAATGAATAAAATCTCAATTACATTAATGGTTGCCTGCCTCCTGGTTGTTCATGCGGTTCATGCACAATCTCTACAGGATGGTGTGAATGACATTTATGCTGAACGGTATAAAAGCGCCAAAGCTACTTTTGAAAAATTAATAGCAGCCAATCCGAACAATATTGATGCTACTTATTGGCTTGGCCAGACACATATAGCCATGGGCGATATCCCCGGCGCCAGAGCTGTATATGATAAAGCATTATTGGCAAGCGCTAACGCACCATTAGTAATTGTGGGAATGGGACAAGTAGAGTTGAATGAAAAGAAAGTGAGTGAGGCCCGCCAGCGTTTTGAAGCGGCTATCACTATGACGCGTGGCAAGAAGGGTGACGATCCGGTTATTCTGAATGCTGTGGGCCGTGCTATCACTAATACCTATAATACTAAAGATAAAACAGGTGGAGATATTAACTATGCAGTAGAAAAGCTGACAGCTGCAGCTGTAAGAGATCCTAAAAATCCCGAGATTTTTTTGAACCTTGGTAATTCTATCCGCAAAGCAAAAGAGTGCCAGGGTGGTGGTGATGCTTTTACCAATTTTCAAATAGCATTGGAAGCCTACCCTAATTTTCCGGTTCCCTTTTACCGG
>JANOCH010000423.1:0-7598 GCA_031412015.1 Chitinophagaceae bacterium | reverse complement strand
CCTACATCCAAACCGGAGCTATCGGCTTATTACTTCCTCAATCCTGCCAGGGAGCCATTTTTCTGTCACTGAATTAACAAATATACAAGTTGTGTAATCAGCCACAATAGCCTTACGTAAATTCTTCACCGTCCGTAGATTGTGGCCAATCCAGGCTGTTTTAGCCAGATAGATGACTAGAGGATGTGTCCTGACGTTATCATTAACATCAAAACGAAAGCTACTGTAAGCAAAGATTGAACGATACACTTGTTTCTTGGCGAAAGATAATACTAAGACCGATGGGTAAAGAATATATTTCTTCCTTTCGTACCGGATAGCCGCATGACAATGCGTGTGTTTTAACGATTAATACGTTGGGGAATTACAAAAGCTGCTCCGCTTTTTGCAGGGAAAGTAAACGGAGCTTGTCACCTACCACCCAGACAATATCACCCGGCCTGATAATATAAGATGAATCGGGATTGACCAACCTACCGTCTTCGTTTTCGATACCCACCACAATACCGTGTATGGTTTCCCTGATCGCTCCCTCGCGGATATTTTTATTGGCAAAGGTTGAATTTTCTCCAACCACGAAATGCTCGAGTACAACTTCTACAGGCTTCTTTTCTACTATAAAAGATTTCGCCACTTCCATTTCTTTACGAAATGCATCTACCTGGTCATCGGTTCCGATTATTGATATAAGATCACCGGGGAAGATCACCTGTCCACGTTTAGGAGTATTAATAACCTTATTGCCTCTTTCTATCATTGCTACATTAATTCCATACTTCTCCCGCCAGGCCAATTCTCTCAATGTTTTACCGACACCGGGCATATCGGCACTGATCTCCAGTTCCGCCATGTGCGCATCCCAGGGAGCCAGTAGGTTTTTTTGCAGTTGCAATTCCTCCCGTTCATTATAATTGGCCAGGAATCTTGTTCGAATTCTGGAATACAAGAACTGGATCTTTTTTGAAAATAGGATCAGTAAGGTGAACATCACGATCGTTGTGATGAAAGCGATAGAGGGTGAAAAAAACCAGTCTACCAAGAAACCAATAAGAAAGATGGCGATAGCTGTACGAAAAACCTGCAGGATCATCATACCACTTCTGTATTTTTCCTGGCGAACAAATTTCTCCACCAGGTCTTTCCGGTGTTGCTTAATAGCAAGCGACCAGAGAAAAGGAGTCATTAGCAATATGGTACAAACAGCACCGGCAATAGTGGCCCAGGTATTGTCGCCTAGCTGTGTACGCGTATAGGGCAACAGGTAATAAGATGATAACATAACGATGGCCGTTGTAATGATAGAAAGAAGAATGGTATTAAGGATCCCGCTTCTTACATATACCTGCCAGTCGGTACTGTTGGAAATAGATTGCGCTTTGCTGCTGTAACGGTTAAAGAATTGTATCCATGATTCAGGTAATTTTTTTTCCAGCCATTCATAAACCGGCTCGGATGCCCTGATCATATAAGGAGAGGTAAAAGTGGTGATGGCTGAAACGGCGACTGCGATCGGGTATAAAAAATCACTGGTAACATTCAGGGCTAATCCCATGGCGGCGATAATAAAGGAAAACTCACCTATTTGAGAAAGACTCATACCTGCCTGAACGGACGATTTGAGCGGCTGACCTGAAATAAGGGCGCCTATCGTGGTGCTAAATGACTGCCCGAGGATGGTGACTACCGTTATCAGTAAAATCGGGCCTAAGTATTGCAACAACATGTTCGGATCGAATAGCATACCTACCGATACAAAGAACACGGCGCCGAAAAGATCTTTCACCGGTTTTACGAGATGCTCGATCTTTTCCGCAAAGACGGTTTCAGCCAGGATAGAACCCATAATGAAAGCGCCAAGTGCGGGTGAAAAACCAACGAGGGTGGCCAGCCACACCATTAATATGCAAAGAGATAATGATGTGATCAGCAACATCTCATCATTCATGAATTTTTTCGCCTTTCGCAGGAAAGTAGGCAGGAAAAAGATCCCCGATATAAACCAAAGCATTAAAAAGAAAACCAGTTTCGCTACTGACATCAGCATTTCCATGCCGGCGAATTGTGCACTTACCGCCAGGGTAGAAAGTAACACCAATAATAAAATGGCCACCAGGTCCTCGACGATCAATATTCCAAAAACAAGACTGGCAAATTTGTGGCCTTTGACACCCAACTCATCAAAGGCACGGATGATGATAGTAGTAGAAGAGATACAAAGCATACCACCTAAAAACATACTATCGGTTCTTGACCATCCAAGTAATACACCAATTACATAACCGACCGACAACATAAATCCAACTTCTACCAAAGCCGTCACAGAAGCCGGTGTGCCTACTTTTAATAACTTTTTAAAGCTAAACTCCAGTCCCAAACTGAATAACAAAAAGATCACGCCGATCTCCGCCCATACACTAATACTTTCCCTTTCTGCAACACTTGGCAATAAGGTAAAATGCGGCCCTACCAGGAAGCCCGCGATAAGATAGCCCAATACCAATGGTTGCTTCAACCATTTAAATATGATAGTAATAATAGCCGCTGCACCCAATATAAGGCCGAGATCAGTTATCAGGTTTGGTAAATGAATCATACAGTCCGGTTGTCTAAGTGTTATAGAAAGATCATGTCCAGCAATACTTCCTGGAGAAATGGCGGCAATCTTAATTAATTCTATTCCTCCTGCTCATTATCGCCGGAAGAATAATCTTACTATTTTTTACCAGAAATAATGTGAAGGAAATAAATGAAGTAAATGGTCTTTCAATACTCTTTTGACTTCCTTTTTGCTGATCGCCTCTGCCGGAAAATGATAGGAACTCTTAAAGAAAAAATTTGGTTCTGCAGTAAAATAAGATTCTACAGGATTTAAGACTTGAGCGCAACCATAATGCAAAACAATATTGCTGCTATTGCAGGGTAAACAATCGGTCAAATCCTGGCCAGCTTTTTTAAAAGTAAAGGCTCTTGGACTGGTTGTATAAGAAGATTTTAGAATTTCCTTTGTACGGCTGGCTTTTACAGGGCTTGCAAACCCGCCTACATGAAGACACATGCTACAAACAATAAATAAGTATGTAATAAGCCATTTCTTCATTGCGACGAAGATAGCCCAAAAACAGCAAACGGCCAGCCCATAAGGGTTTGAACGTGGGAGAAAAAATTACTAATAAATCTTATGATAAATCTCTATCGCTGGCTTGCTATGAGCAAATTGAGGTCAGTGTATTTCAAATCGAATCGTTCGCTTAAATAAAAATTGGTCAACGCTCCTTTAAAAAGATAAATACCGCTACGCAGGTGAACACGATGCCATACCAATTTTTCAAAACCACCTTCTTCGCCGGCTTCTAATAACAATGGCATCAGTACATTGCTGATCGCCTGTGAAGCAGTTCTTGAAAAACCGGATGGAATATTGGGAACACAATAATGGATCACACCATACTTCATAAAAATCGGGTGCTCATGGGAAGTGATCTCCGATGTTTCAAAACAACCGCCCCGATCGATACTTACATCGATCACCACCGAACCAGCCCGCATATTGCTCACCATTTCTTCGGTCACTACCATCGGCGTTCTTCCTGTTTCAGAACCTAATGCTCCTACAGCCACTTCACAAGTCTTCAACTGTTTAGCCAGCATACGGGGTTCAATGACCGAAGTCCACAACCGATGACCGATATTATTTTGTAACCTTTTCAGGCGATAGACGCTATTGTCAAACACTTTTACGGAGGCACCCAGTGCCAATGCCGCCCTGGCTGCATATTCACCTACTATACCAGCGCCAAGAATAATGACCTTGGTCGGAGCAATACCAGAAATACCGCCAAGTAATACTCCTTTACCATGATTGGCGGAACCTAAATACTGTGCAGCGATCAGCATTACAGCGCTTCCCGCGATCTCACTCATGCTGCGAACAATGGGATAAGAATCACTGTCATCTTTTAAGTTCTCAAATGATATAGCCGTGATCTTTTTCTCCATCATCTTTTCCAATAGTTCAGCTTTCAAAACCGAAAGATGAATAGGAGAAATGATAACCTGGTGCAACTGCAATAGAGGCAGATCCTCTTCAATGACCGGTGCACTTTTAACCAGTATCGGAGCTTTGAAAACATCGGCCCTGTCGTAAACGATCTTCGCTCCTGCTTCGCCATAATCTCTATCGCGGAAATGGGAAGCATCCCCGGCATTATGTTCGATGATGACCTGGTGGCCATTGCTGATCAATACACTGACGGCATCGGGGGTCAAAGCGATCCGGTTTTCCTGGAAGGCGATCTCTTTCGGGATACCAATCATCATTCCTTCCGCTTTCGGCTTGATATCTAAGGTTTCCTCCAAGGTCTCGTAGCTGAAAGAAGTACTTATCCTGGGTTTTTGCTGGCTCATGAGGTTGGTTAAGGAGTAGTAATCTACTATTGTCAAAAGTACTTAATTCCTTTCTATTCTGAGCCTCCGGCGATACGAATCTACCACCTCAATATACACATGTACAGTATCTTCCGGGAAAATACCGGGGGCCCTTTCGGGCCATTCTACGAGGCTGATATGATCGCTGTACAAACAATCTTCCACTCCAGCCTGTATGGCTTCTTCTTCATCTTTTAACCGGTACAGGTCAATATGAAACATTTTTTTATCGCCGTTATCTTCGAAGACATACTCGTTAATAATAGAGAAAGTAGGGCTTCCTACTACATCTTTTACTCCTTTGACGTCACAAAGAGCATGAATAAAAGTGGTTTTTCCCGCTCCCATATTGCCATGAAAAGCAAACACAGTTGCATTTTCAACTGCTTTCCAAAACAAGGTTGCATTTTCTTTGATACAGTCTAATGAAAACTCCAGTTCCATAGCGCAAATGTAAACTGAGGACTCTTAAGAGATAAGAAAAAAAATTCTTTAGTGTGCTGGTCGTCGTTTTAGCAACAAGGTTGTGAACATATCTGCTTTAAAACTATAGGCTCTTCCATATCCGGGGTAAATTTGCAACAAGATCGACTGCCTTTTGTTATACAGTAAGTAATTATTATGGAAAAAATTCAATGGAAAGTAGATGGCATGGATTGTTCAAATTGTGCGCTCACCATCCGCCGATACCTGGAGAAAAAAGGAATGCAGGAAGTGAAAGTAAATTTCGCTACCGGCGATGTAAGTTTTGATGCAAATGGAAATTTTAAACCCCAGGATCTGGCAACCGGGATCAAAGACTTAGGATATGAGGTGGCAACTGCTGCATCTCAAATTTCTCATGCTAAAAAACCTTTCCTGGCAACACATCTTCAACGTTTCTGGGTTTGTCTTCCTTTCACCCTGGTGCTGATGCTTCATATGATACCCGGTATTCATCCCGATAACTATCGGGATCATTGGCTGATGAATCCATGGGTTCAATTAGGATTAACTATTCCTGTGTATATAGTGGGCATGAGTTTTTTTGGAAGAAGCGCCTGGAAAAGTCTTCGGAATGGCATTCCCAATATGAATGTACTGGTAGCTATGGGCGCCACGGCTTCTTTTATATATAGTTTATATGGAACCCTCACAGGCCAGTCGGCCGATTATATGTTTTATGAAACAACAGCGACGATCATCACCTTAGTTTTTTTGGGTAACTATATGGAGGATGCTTCCGTTGCTTCCACACAAAAAGCATTGCACAAACTGGCTAAATCGCAAAAAGTAGTCGCCAACATGATCGCATACGATGATCAGCACCAGGAACAAATCTTTCCGGTCGAAAGCGATCAGCTCAAAACAGGCGATCTCATTTTAATTAGAACTGGTGAGCAGGTTCCGGCTGATTGTAAAATACTCTGGGGTGAAGCAGATGTAAACGAAGCGATCATCACCGGTGAAAGTGTGCCATTGCATAAAGTAGGAAAGGACAAACTAATTGGAGGAAGCATCATTGAAAACGGAACCATAAAAGCTTATGTTACTGCTGCAGGAGAGGATACCGTATTATCAGGAATAATTAATTTGGTCAAACAGGCACAGGGCGAAAAACCACCTGTTCAGCTATTGGCTGATAAGATCAGCGCCATATTTGTACCGGTGGTAATAGGGATCGCTTTAGTTACCCTTATTGTGAATTGGATCATTTTAAAAGATTTCACCCCATCCCTGATGCGGAGCATTGCTGTACTGGTGATAGCCTGCCCCTGTGCCATGGGCCTGGCTACCCCGGCAGCTATTGCTGTTGGGCTGGGTCGTGGAGCTAAGAACGGAATCCTGTTTCGTAATGCTACCAGTCTTGAACTATTTAAAAACATTACACAGGTTGTATTTGATAAGACAGGAACACTGACAACAGGGAATTTTTTAATTGGCAATTGGCATTTCGCAAATGCCTCTATTGATGAAGAATCGTTCCGGAAAATTGTTTACTCCGTGGAAAAATATTCCAACCATCCAATTGCCAAAAGTATCAGTAACGAGTGGAAAACAAAAGACGAGATAAGATGGAAAAAAATTGAGGAGGTAAAAGGGCTGGGCATGAAAGCGGAGGATAAAGAAGGAAATGTTTATTGGGCAGGGTCGTATAAGATAGCGAACAGCCATACAAAAGACGATACGCACAATGTTTACATTCTAAAAAATGAACAACTGATCGGCTGGATAGATGTAAAAGATGAAATAAGAAAAGAAGCCAAAGCCGTCATTGATTATTTACACAGCAAGAATATCAAAACCATTTTGCTGAGCGGCGACCGCTATGCAAAAACAAAGGAACTGGGAGAACAATTAGGCATCGATGAAGTAATAGCGGAGCAAACACCTGAACAAAAATTAAAGAAAATTGAAGAGCTGAATACCATTACTCCAACAGCAATGGTCGGTGATGGCATTAATGATGCTCCGGCTTTAGCCAAAGCTACCGTAGGTATTTCTATGAGCGATGCTTCGCAAATGGCGATGCAGACCGCGCAGGTTGTACTAATGAATCATGGATTAAAGAAATTACCAATGGCATTGGGCCTTGGCAAACACACTTACCTTACCATTAAACAAAATCTCTTCTGGGCATTCGCTTATAATATTGTTGCGATTCCTGTTGCTGCTCTTGGTTTTCTTAAACCGGGATTTGCCGCCCTGGTGATGGGACTGAGTGATGTGGTGCTTGCCATCAACTCCGGCAGGTTATATGTTAAAAAAGTAGACTGACGATTCTTACATTCACCAATCTTCCTATTTTTAAGAAAATAGTTGCCGTGCAAATAAACAAAAACACCACGAAGCTGCTGTTGCTGTTAATCCTATCTATGACACTATCGGGATGCTCCCTGGCTTACTTCACTTATTTTCGCAATTTTTCAGTCAGCCCCGTCAGTTCATCCAGGCCATCCACTATACACATGCATTCTGGAGTAGCAAACGGTCAAGTACTTGACTCTGCAATCGCGCCATCAACGAGATCGAATCCCATTGAAAGGGCAGCTGATTGCACACGTCTCTCCAATCCAGGCAGCGTTGCCCTTGATTTTAAATCCTGCAAAAATGCCTCGACCCCGTCGTGTCTAGCACTCGAGATCGATGGCCGTGCCAAAGTCACTGCCAGAGATTTTGCGGCAGGCCATAGG
>JANOCH010000422.1:0-2995 GCA_031412015.1 Chitinophagaceae bacterium | reverse complement strand
AAAAATGCAGCGCTTCAGACAACCCTCCATCTGCACCGCTTGGACTTCTGGCTGAATTAAATAATTGGAATGCAGGATCCTGGCCAGAAGGAATGGCAGGTACAGTAGCGGTAACCTCGGTCTTGTCAGCGGAAACTGTTGTGGTAACAGGAGATCCACTTACATAAATCTGTGTATTGCTTCTGAGATACTTGCCTTTTACTTTCACCTGAAAAGGCTGTGTACCATTTTGGCCGTCGGGCACAACAGATTCCAAAGAAGATATTATTGGTCTTGCATTGGCTATTTGCTCTATTGCCGAATCAGCCTGTACATAGCCATAACCACCTTCAAATGAAAAATTGCCCTGCAGGTAAGAAAATTTACCGGCGGAGGATATTAACTGTTGCCTTATTTCAGCAGGTGTAACCGTGCTTTGCAAATTAAATTTCTTCCTTCCCTGGATAAGCAATGCACCCACCGCAGCAGCATGTGGTGCGGCGGCAGATGTACCAAAGAAATTCGGATAAGGGTCGCCGTCGTTAAATGCGGCACCCCCAAGATTTACCGTTGTGTTAGTACCATTAGGCCCGATCAGTTCAGGTTTGTTCCGGGTGCTGAATACATTGTTTGTTAAAGTTGAGGTTCCGCCTCTTGATGAGAAGGAAGCTACACCTGGCCATACCGGCGTGAACTGTGGGATATTTGCATATAGCATAGCGCCAACGGCAATGGCCCCATTAGCATTAGGATGACCTACTATAGATGAATTGCCTGTTGGATAATCAAGGATCGTAGCGTCGCCCCGGAAGATGATATATTTAAATCTTACATTGCCTGTGCCGGCAGCTCTCACCACCATGATTTTGGCATTGGTTTCCTGATCAACCTTGAAAGGACAAACTTCAAATGGATCACCAAACAGGTTGCTACGGTTAAATCCGAATAATGTAAACCCGTTTGTTCCGAGCAAATAAAGATCCATATCGGTTTGCACGCCGGTGGCACTTCCCAACGATGAAAATTCATCGCTCCATTGCAACACGATCGTATAAGAACCCGGCTTGAGATTTACCGATTGGTAGATCTCTGCAGCCGTGCTGCCAAACCGGTGAATTTGACCAGAGGCAATCACCGATGTGTTGGTAACACCTGTAAAAACCGATTCGTAGGACTGTTTACCGAAATTACCAGCGGATGAAAAATAGGTTACTCCCTGGGCGGCTACCTGGTCTACAGTTTGAGCTACTACTCCATCGCGTAAAAATGGTTCTGTTATATAGGTTATGTCATCTACAATTACATCACAAGGTCCTCCCAGGAGCGTGGGGGAAGCCAGTTCCTGGATACCCTTTGCAAAATCACCAGCCGTTAAAAAGCCTGTCCGGAAAGCCAGCTTTGCTTTTGGCGCTACATCGTGTACAATCTGTAACATGGCCCTGCCTTCATCATTACCCCGCTGAGAAAGATCTGCTACAACCTGGACAGGATCGGGATTGTCGTTTGGTTGCCCGTTGGTTTTTATTCCCGGCAGATCTCCCTGGTCAACATCACTTTGAGCTACCTGTTTTGAATTATAGCTATCCGAGATCACGCCGACTTTCACGCCTGATCCATCCAATCCGAACCTTCCCCGGACGTTATGAGATCGCATGGTCGTATCACCCTGTGTGGTTACCTGGCCGGCATTGGAAATAGGTGGGTAAAGTGGCCGTACATAATCTATTCTTGCATTGCTGTTGAGCTGGGATAAATTACTTATCGGGAAGTACCCGCTAATGACGAATACGTGCGGACCGTTATCCACTATGCCTGTCATTCCTAACGAAACCAGTTGCGATCTTAATGTGAGATCACTGACTTCTTTACTTATTACTTCTATCATCACTTTGCCGGCGTTGTCTAATATGAAGATTTCGTTGTCCGGAATCGAAGTGATAGGCGCCTGGTTTTGAGAAAGCGAGAACAACTCGGCACCAATAACATTATTGGCTGTTGTTACTTTTCCCGATGCGGGAGGTGGATAGTATGGTTCAATATAATTAAAATTAGGACCTGCCTCTGGTGCCTGGTAAACAAGCTTCAGGTCGTTACTTATGTCTATCTTTTTCCCACTCCACAAGGCCCCGATGATATGTGGTGTACCGTTGGCCAGCGGAAGTGTATTAATGACTGATATTCCCCCGTTTGGCGCCCAAACATTTCCAAGCCAAACATTACTTCCGGCCGGAACAGACGCTGGGCCCTGCAGATTAAAAGAATACCCGCCAAAAGTTGACCCGGTACCGTGTATTTCGGTAAAAATTCTTGAAGGGTAATTGCCATTCCGGGTGCTTACAGAAAGAAGCCCCCAACGGGCGTCCTTTATGACGTAAATGTTAATACTGCCGGCAGTCGTATTTTTAAAATCAAATACAAATTTATTGGTAGTGGTGCCGTTGTCCACTTCATAGAAAATGTAATTGCCTGGTCCATTAAATGTGAGGGTTTTGTTTCCCGTCAGCGCAAGTTTGCGGTAAACGCCTGGCGAAAGAGGTGTTTGCGGATTAGTAATATTGTTATTGCTTGTATTGGCTGCCACCTGGTTATCAAAGGGTGTATTAGCTGGCATAGCTGGCATAAGGGGCAGCATAGAAGGAGTGACAACTATAACGCCACCTGATGGGATTGGGCCAATATAATTAGTCCCGGTTGGCGATGATACCGCAACAGTACCGGTTATTTTACCCGTGCCTAACGTGATTTTTCCATTGGCCGTGAGGTTGCCTGTAATTGTATCTCTAATGCCGCCGGTAATCGTTGGACTAAGGGTAGTACCCAGCCGGTTGGAGAAAATGTTGCCTGTTATTTTTGCATAGTCACCATAAAGAAGCCTGTTTCCACTATAGACGTTTCCATTTAATGTAAAATTGTTTTTAATATCAAGAAGATGATTACTGCCAATGTTGCCTTCAATAATTGCATTATTCTTGATAAAAACTCCCTGGGTGCTATTGTAGGTATTTGGAGAAGCACT
>JANOCH010000421.1:0-2216 GCA_031412015.1 Chitinophagaceae bacterium | reverse complement strand
CCACTTGCAGGACAGGTTATCACTGGTGCAGTTCTATCCCGTTTAATGATACGTTGTGTACAGGTAGCTGTATTACCACATGGGTCTGTAGCAGTCCAGGTTCGGGTAATTATTGTATAACAACCTGGAGTGGTTACATCTGCAAATGTTACAAAAATGTCTTTGTGGCTGCATCCGGGTATGGTCAATTTCAATAATCCCGTTAACGTTACCCTGAATGGGGTTACAAAATCATACAGCCTGAAGGCATCTTTATTGACTGCTTTAAAAAGTTATGAAAGAAGATGGGATTGGGGTATGATATACCATACTGAAATTGATCTCAATTGATAGCTTAGTTTTGAAGGAGTAGAGATGAATGAATAGCTTTAAAAGATGCGTGCCGAAATAAAAATGAACGCCCTGTTAGGGGTCGGGAATTTAAATCATTTTGTTATGGCACAATTCAGATACTGGCGTATCACATTTGGATACTTATAGTTTGATTATACCCTTAGCCTCCGTACCATTTTTTTTAGTGACGATTCTTACAAAGTAGTATCCTGCGGCGAAAGAAATGAGGTCAATTTTGAACTGGTGCATGCCTGCGGGGAGCACTCTATTGTTTAATATCTTCAATGGGTTACCGTTGACATCATAAAGGCCTATCTGAACATATTCTTCTTTGGTTACCATATATGTGCAGGTAGAATAGGATGAAGTAGGATTTGGAAATAGCGTTAAATTTTTTGTGTCGCGAACTTCCTTCGTTATCCTGGCCGCGGTAGCCGTAGTATCAGTTGACGTACTAGCGGGAATTATCCTGCATTCAGGTGCTATCAGATCCATGTGGTTAAACTCCGGGTAAAAAATTTCTTTCACGGTAGATATATCGGCGCCAAACCAATCCTGTAAAATACTTCCATAAACATTTCTGAAATCGTATTCCATTGGCACCCCTTCCTGGTCTGCGATCTCAGAGCCGATTACCGGATTAGCGCCGAGGATTTGAGGTTTAACACATGCGCCAAATAAAAACAAAGGAGCTGCGGTTCCATGATCGGTGCCCAGACTGGCATTTGACTTTATTTGTCGCCCGAATTCCGAAAGAGAAACGCCGATCACTCTTTTTTCTAAACTTTGCGCTCTAAGGTCAAGCTGAAATGCATTGATCGCATCAGAGACCGTTTTCAGCAAGTTTGCATGTGTGCCAATCGTAGTGTTGCCTGGCTGTACCTGTTTAGCATGCGTATCAAAAAAGTCCTGGGTTACCACATAGACTTTCGTTTTCATTCCCCCGGAAATCATCAAAGCGACATTTTTTAACTGGTGGGCAAGATCTGTGTCCGGGTAAGTCGCAATGTTTTTTCCGAGCTTAGCTGCCAGGTTTACACCTGTAGCATAAGCATTACTATTTTGAATAGCCTCTCTTAGAAATTCAAGTTCCAAACCATATTTCCCTGCTGGAACCGGTGAGGCCGAACCTGCATAAACCTGTGAAAAATTAAAGGGGTCATTGATGGCCAGGCTGTAGTTCGCTATTTTCCCCTGGCAGGTTTCAGAAACAAAACTTCCCATGGCGATAGCTATGGGACTCGATTCGGTGGAGTTAGGATAACCAATTGGGTAACCCGGGTAGACAGTATCAAAATATCTCCCTGCCCAACCTGTTGTCAATATTTGTGTTGCATCGGCACCTGTTCGCCAAATGTCAACGGAACGGAAATGACTACGGTTTTGATTAGGATATCCGACTGATTGAACTATGCCCAAATTGGCAGCGTCAAAGATGCTTTTCAATCCCGTCATAACAGGGTGAAAGCCGACTGTTGGAGTAAGGTTCAAAAGACTATTGGCAGGCAGAATGACATTAGGTCTGGCCTTTTGGAGATTTTCGTACTGGTCGATGGGAACAACTGTATTTAATCCATCGTTTCCTCCAAGCAACTGTACGATGACCAATACCCTATCATTTGCAGCAACGGCCGCATTCAGCAAAGGAAGCTCGGGAATGGCGGATAGTTTCAATCCATTTAATGTAAGCGGAACCGCCAAAGATGCTGTTCCGGTATTTTTTATGAATTCTCTTCTTTTCATAATCAATCTAGCTCAAGTGATTTTCTGCCATCATAAACATGGCAGCCAATAAATTTTTTAACCTCGTTTCCAACGCTTCAATTTTGGTCCCGTTTGTCGGGTCATTTTTAAAATCGTTGTATGCCACGGTCCATTCAAAA
>JANOCH010000420.1:0-8557 GCA_031412015.1 Chitinophagaceae bacterium | reverse complement strand
GATCATTCCCTGTGCGATATGATAGCTTAATATATCAACAAGCGTATCTACCGGTATTTCATTGATATCTGTCAGCGAAAAAGCGGTCAACAGGCTTATAAAAGCAGAATCAGTTGGTGCGAACATGGTTATGGTCGATGTATTCAGCGTATTGGTTAGCCCCACATCGCCTGTAGTGTCGTTTGTAGCACGTGCAATCGCTTTGTAAAGAGAATCCAGTCCGTTTACAAAGATCGTTTGGGTAATAGTGCCAACGGGTGGATTTAAAGCCCGGTCGATTTTATGAATGATTCCGTTATCAACCGTAATGTCGTTTTGTATTATTTTGGCTCCATTCACATAAACGCCACTGGCATTTTTGGTGACAAAAATTGAATCACCGTTAAAAGTGGTCACTTTAGCATTAGGCCCGGCCGGCAGATCATCAACCAACGCCTTCGAATTGAGGGTATGATATAACATGATGGCCTGAGCCTCCTGTTGTGAAAGGGAATTAATATAAGAAAGATTGATGCCTGATGTGGCAAAGGCGGAATCATCCGGCGCGAATACGGTAAACGGCCCTGTTCCGTCCAGGGTAATAGCGAGATTGGCTTTTCCGAGCAGGGCCTCCAGCGTATTATAACCGACGCCTTTCAATATTGCTCCGGCAACTGTATTGTTGATCACCGGCACCACATCTTCTTCCTTATCACATCCTGTTGCCACAAAACAAACACCAAATGCCGTGCTGACTATTATCCTGTTGATGTATCGCTGAAATCTCATAGTATGCTTTAAATATTATCAATAATCACACCGTTGTTGCCGGCGACAACAGAACGAAATCTGGGAATGCAATAGTATGGCTTATGGCAGATTTGTTCGGTTTTCAAAGATAAACCCGGCTGATCAGCCGGGTTTTGTATCGTTACTATCATTCAATCGACCAACTCATTTCTCCATCTTTTTCATCTTTGATAGCTATACCCAATTGCGACAACTGGTTCCTGATTTTATCGGATGTAACAAAATCCTTTTTCTTTTTCGCTTCTTTACGGATATCGATCAACAATTGCATAATGCCCTGCAACTTTGTATTGTCCGCCTCGCTGACACTTTTTAATCCCAGTATATTTTCGATATAAACACTGAATTGTTTTTGCAATAATTCAAATGTTTGTTTTGATAAAGCGGTGCCAGGAATTATTTTATCCTTTATTGAATTAATGACCGGCGCCAATTCAAACATGTTTGCCAATACCCTGGCGGTGCTAAAATCATCATTCATGAATTCATCAAATTCAATTACGAGTTTTGTCACCTTATCATCCAACTCCTTATCGGCTGCCTCGGTCTTCAACTCCGAACTCATTGTTTGCAGCTTATTCAAATTCTCATACGCTTCCCATAATCTTTTCAATCCTTTCTCCGATGCCTTTAACGCTTCGTTACTAAAATCGAGGGTGCTGCGGTAATGTGTTTGCAGGATAAAGAAACGTATCACCATCGGGTGATAGGCTTTTTCTAAAATAGGATGACTGCCGCTGAACATCTCTGTTAGCCTGATCTGGTTATTATAACTCTTACCCATCTTACGGCCATTGATGGTGATCATATTGTTATGTATCCAATAGCGGACCGGTGCATGGTTATGGCAAATAGTGCTTTGCGCTATCTCACTTTCATGGTGAGGAAACATCAGGTCCATACCACCGCCATGTATGTCGAATTGTGCTCCCAGGTACTTAGTAGCCATCGCCGAGCATTCAATATGCCATCCGGGGAAACCAATGCCCCAGGGACTTTTCCAGCGCATAATATGTTCCGGGGCCGCGTTTTTCCATACTGCGAAATCGGCTCTATCCCTTTTTTCTTCCTGCCCTTCCAGGTCACGGGTTGTTTCCAGGAGGTCATCGATCACTCTTCCGCTAAGCTTTCCATAGTCGTGTGAAGCGGCGTATTTTTTTACATCAAAATATACAGAGCCATTTACTTCGTAGGCATATCCCGCTTTGATGATCGTTTCTATCATGCCTATTTGCTCCACGATATGGCCTGTCGCTGTAGGTTCAATAGAGGGCGGTAAAGTGTTGAACTGCTCCATCGCCCAATGAAATAGATTGGTATATTTCTGTACCAGTTCCATCGGCTCCAGTTTTTCCAATATCGCTTTTTTGGAAATTTTATCTTCCGCTTCTCTTCCTTCTTCTTCAAAATGACCTGCATCGGTGATATTCCGGACATAGCGAACCTTATATCCCAGGTGGGTGAGATAGCGATTGATCACATCAAAAGTGACATAGGGTCTGGCATGGCCCAAATGGCTTTCACCACTTACTGTTGGTCCGCACACATAAAGTCCTACATGGCCCGGGGTAATGGGTGTAAAAACTTCTTTTGTCCTTGACATTGAATTATAAACCTTCAGTTCACTCATACTGGAAACTTTGCGCTATTTGTTATAGGATGCCAGCGTTGGCAAAATTGGTGCAAAAATAATGGTAATTCTATTGTGCGGATACTCTACTCTTCAGTGGCGTCTCGGTTTGAATTCACGCAGAGGTCGCCGGGTTCGCAGAGCTAACTAAAGCAAATGAAATATGCTCAGCGTTCACTGCGTGAAATTTTTTAACTGTTACATTACCCCTGTCGTCATTTTTTTATCGTTTTTAATTCAATATCCGCCACCAGCATGTAATGATCGGAAGATTTTTTGGCAATACGTTTGAACTGGTCAATACGAAAATGATCATCAGCGAAAATATAGTCGATACGCAGGGTGGGCGATAAAGAAGAAAAAGTACGGCCAACGCCAAACCCTTTTTTAATGAACGCATCCTGCATACGGCCCTTTATTTTAAAATACGTGTAAGAATTAGGTACATCATTCAGGTCGCCACAAAAAATTACCGGGTAAGGACTGTCGCCTAACACCTGCCGGATGATGTCGGTTTGTGTTTTACGGTTGATAACCCCTTTTTTCACCTTGGAAAAGATAGTTTTGGAGTTCGACACAATCCCCTCATCCCCCTCTTTTATCTTTTCGATCTTTTGATAATCAGTTTTACCAAATTGCACTGATTGCAGGTGAGTAGTGTAAACACGAATGATCCGGTTCTTCAGTCTTATATCCGCATGCATCAATGCTTCCGGAAGGGTGGGACGGGGATAGCGGATCAGCCCGCTGTCAATGATCGGAAACCGTGAAAAGATCACACTACCGGTGAAGTGCTTGTCGCCGTCGATATCATGTGAGAAATAATTGTAGGGATAATGTAAACTATCCCTGAAATAATCGAGGTTGTGATACCAGGCCGAATCATAGGAATGAAAGAACTCCTGCAGGCAAAGGATGTCAGCGTTTTGCTCCTTCAGTTGCTTCAACATAAGCAGTCTTGCCTGGCTACCCTTGTTATTGTTTCGCTTCATTTCGATGAACCTGGCCACATTCCAATTCACTATCCGGATTGTTAACGGATCTTTTTCTGCGACAAAGTTTCTTGGTACATGAAACGCAAAAAACACACTGATGCTTTTAAATCCAAGTAGCAAAGCGATGGCAGAGATCAGGGCGTATTTTCTTTTTACAAATAGCCACCAGCCCAAAAACCCGATCACCCCCAATAATAAAAAGGGAAATCCCAGTCCTAAAAAAGAAATGAACCACCAGTTTTGCGGATCAAGATATGGAGCAAGGCAAGCCATTAAGAAAATGAAAACAACTCCGAAGTTCAGCAGCACCAGGAAGCGCTTGGTAAAAATTCTAAACTTATTGGCCATTGCTGCAATTTACTTAAAACAAAAGGAAGGATTTAATGCTAAGGGCCGAATGTGCATCCTTAACGACTATTTACACTTTTTATTGGACTACAAAGCTATGTATGCAGTACTGCTATGCTTTCTGGAAAAACACATTCAACAGGGCTTTCAGAATGGTTAGTAAAAAATCGGCCTGTAAGAAGGCGTTATAAATTTTCCTGGCTTGCTCTTTTGAGAAGATCTTTCTCTTCTTCGGTAAGAGAATTATAACCCTTTTGATTGATCTTGTCGAGTATTTCATTCACCCTTTGCTCGGTTATATTGGGTGTTTTTTGATAAGGCTTCGTGGTGGATTTATAAAACAACTCTTTTTTGATGGATTTCCCTTTCTTCGGTTTATCGGGATTGAAAAGATTGGCGACCCAATCAAAGAAATTATTCATCCACTCGCTCCAGTCATATCCCCGTTGAAAAGAATAAATAAACAGGAAACCGGTTAATGCGCCGGCCAAATGAGCAATATGCCCACCCGGATTACTTAGCGGAATTCCCGCCAGGTCAATGATCAGGTATATCAGCGTCAAAACCCAAATGGGTATTCCGCCGAAAAGCATGGGAAAGATGCGGTAGCCCGGAGCGATAGCAGTTACGCCAACTGCAATGGCCATGACACCGGCAGAAGCGCCTAGTGCCGTGGTATCCGGAAGATTTTGTCTTAAACCCGGTAAAAAATTATACGCTAAAACAAATGCCAATGCTCCTGCAAAAGCGCCATATATATAGAGAGGAACGATCTTACGATTTCCTGTCAGGTCAAGAAAAATGTATCCAAAGACCCATAGCCACAACATATTTCCCAGCAAATGCCAGACGCTGTCATGGGTAAACATGTGAGTGAAAATGGTCCAGGGTTTTGCCAATATCTTACTTCCATCAGCCGGAAGTGTAAACTGGTTAAGGATATTGTTGTAGAAAAAGTTAAGGGCTTCGTTATTGTTGCTATACTTCAGGAAAAAAACAGCCTTCAAAAAAGCAAGGATCACAAATATTATCATGTTGATAGCGATCAAAAGTACCAGTGCATTGTTAGCCTGTGCCAGTGAGATGCGCCGCCTGTATTGTTGTTCGTGGTACGCCATAGTCGTTTTCGAAATGTAAAAGTAAACTAAGAGAAAATAAGTTGATTGGTTAACAGGTTAATTAGTTGATAAGGATTCCCCAACCTACAAGTTCTCTTTTAATAAAACGTTTTTCGGTTGGTTTTGTTCCAGATAAGAATAATAATGATCCCGGTGACGGCTCCACCGAGGTGGGCGAAATGGGCAACGGTATCTCCGGCTGAATTCTTTATAGCCAGCATTAATTCTATACCGCCATAGATAATAGCTAACCATAGGATTTTTATCGGGAATATTAAATTGATATGTATGATCCTGTTGGGGAAAAGGTACGCAGCTCCAGCCAGGCAACCAAACACAGCACCAGAAGCTCCTACAGTGGGTACATTTACTTTAAAATCCGGGGCATTTATTAGTTCAAGTTGTTCCGGCCCGGACAAACTGCGGAATATGGCCATTATTGGTTCCATTTCAATATATAAAACTCCCAGATGCAGCAAACCCGCCCCTACCCCGGTAATAAGATAGAATTGTAAGAATCTTTTCGCCCCCCAATGATTTTCCAGCATACTACCAAAAACCCAAACAGCCAGCATATTCCCGAAAATGTGATTAAAACCTCCATGCAGGAACATATAAGTTATAAGCTGGAAAGGATGAAAATAAACCGAATGCACATCATGCAGGGCTAACAGATTTTCGATCTTATATGGATTACTCTCGCCATAAGTCATCTGTGCCAAAAATATCAATCCATTGATGATAAGAAGGTTTTTTACTACAGGAGGAAACAGGTTGTTACGGTAATACTGGTAATTACTCATTTGACAAAAATAGGGTAAGAGATTAAAAGAGGGAAAACTAAGAGATCAAAAGAGAGAATGAGACAAAAGAGTCAGATCGAAGTTTTATTTTCTCTTCATGAAATTCCGCCAAAAAGAAAAAGAGATGAAGCTCTTCCGGGTTAATAAAATTGCGTTGGCTAAAGACTTTAACTGCTAAACTCTTTTCCTCCTTTCCTCTTTTAGCCTCTTAGCTTCAATTGAACCACATTTTCTATATGCAACGTATGCGGGAACATATCCACCGGCTGAATTTTAGTCACCTCATATTTCTCATCCAGTAAATTCAGATCCCTTGCCTGGGTGGCCGGGTTGCAGCTAACATACACTACCGTAGGTGCAGCCATGTCCAATATTTTTTTAACCAGTTTTTCATGCATACCAGCCCTTGGCGGATCGGTGATGATCACATCCGGCCTTCCATGCGCCACAAAAAAATCATCATTACATACGACTATAACATCGCCTGCAAAAAAAGCCGTATCAGTAAGTCCATTAAGCGCCGCATTTTCTTTAGCATCTTCAATGGCGGCGGCTACCATTTCCACTCCAATGATCTTCTTTGCTTTCTTGCTGACAAAGATGCCAATACTGCCGGTGCCGCAATACAGGTCATATACCGTTTCGGTGCCTGTCAGCTCCGCAAAATCCCTTGTTATTTTATACAATTGCTCGCCCTGTTTGGTATTGGTTTGAAAAAAAGATTTGGGGCCGATCTTGAATTGAAAGTCTTCCAGCTTTTCTATCACATACCCTTTGCCACGATAAACAACAGGCTCCAGGTCATACAGGCTATCATTCCATTTTGTATTGATGGTATACAATAGTGTGGTAATGGAAGGAAACTGGTTCATGACATGTTCCAGCAGAGCCTTTCTCTTCGGTTCATCTTCTTCACCCAACATGATATTCACCATTAGTTCACCGGTAGTACATAATCGTACCTGCATGGTCCGTAGAAAACCAGTATGATTGCGGATATCATAAAAGCTGTACTTATTTTCTTTGCCAAAACTCTTTATGGCCAGCCGGATGGCATTGGTGGGTTCATCCTGCAGGTAACAGGTTTGAATGTCCACCAGCTTATCAAACATTCCTTTGGCATGGAAACCCGCCACGTCCTGGTCATTAGTGACAGATGGATCGTTAAGTTCTTCTTTCAACAAAAATCGTTTGTTCCCAAAAGTATATTCCATTTTATTCCGGTAATACCTCGTTTCCGCAGCTCCCAGTATGGGCAGCATTTCCGGCAACGCCACTTTACCGATCCTTTGCAGGTTGTCCCTTACCTGGCGCTGTTTGTATTGCAATTGCATCTCATAAGGCAGCATCTGCCACTGGCAACCGCCACATACGCCAAAATGAGAACAAAAAGGCTTTACCCTGTCCGGGGAATAGGAATGAAACCGGAGGGGTCTACCTTCCGCCCAGTCTTTCTTACTTTTTCCCAGTTGAATGTCTACTACATCACCGGGGACCACGTTTTCAATAAAAATGACCTTTCCGTCTACCCTGGCCAGTGATTTACCCTCGGCGGCATAATCCTCCACCCGGATCTTTTCAAGTACGATATTTTTCTTTTTTCTGCTCACGGCGCAAAGCTAAGGGGTTTGGCGTTTGACCCTCGGACGGTCAGCCAGATTTACATTTGTTAATGCAACACTAATGATGCTGAAATCATCTTCTTTTCTGGTAAGTTTAAACCATTGAATGTTAGAGATTTTAAACCTTTTAGATAACTTTACCCGATTATTCTGGCTCATGAAAAAAATATCCCTGCTTCCCGTCCTGCTGCTGACCGCCATCGTTCATGCGCAAACCGGGTATGAAATTAAAGTTACCCTCAAGCCTTTTAAGAATCAATATATCTACCTGGGTCATTATTCAGGTAAGCAATACCCTGTTGTGGATTCGGCAAAGTTGAATGACAAAAGCGAGGGAGTTTTTAAAGGCACCAAAGAATTGGGTGGAGGCATATATCTCATCGTCACTCCTACCAAAGACAAGTTCGTGGAGCTGTTAATTGATAAGAACCAGCATTTTGCTGTTATTGCCGATACCATCGATTTTACCGCCCGGACGTTTATTAAATCCCCGGATAACGACCTGTTTGGCGACTATCAAAAATTTATGTCGGTTAAAGGAAGGGCCATTGATTCGTTGAACAAGGCATTAAAAATGGCGCCGACAGCTACAGATTCCGTACCGCTGAATGAAACCCTCAAAAAGACGTCAGAGGATATATCTGTTTACCGGAAGCAGTTCATTGCCAAAAATCCCGATAATATCCTCAGTGTATTAATGCACCTGATGGAAGAACCTAAAATACCGCCAGCCGAAAAACATCCCGGCGGTAAATATGATTCAACTTTCGCCTACCGCTATTTCAAAGATCATTATTGGGATGGTATCAATTTCTTCGACGAGCGGATATCCCGCACACCCGCCAGTTTGTTCGACGAAAGAATTGACAAGTATTACAACTCCCTGGTCATTCAGCATCCTGATTCTGTGATCAAAGAACTGGACTACATGCTTGGCTATGCCAGTGTCAATAGGGAAATGACTCGTTACCTGCTGGTGAAATTCATTACCCGCTATCTCAACATGAAATATATGTGGGAAGATGCCGTCTTCGTTCACCTGTTTCAAAAATATTTTGGTCAAAAAGAATATGACTGGTTGACCCCGCAGGGCAAAAAAACAATCACGGACCGTGCCTATAGTCTAATGGCCAATATTATGGGTAATCCCGCCGAAGAAATCGCATTACCTGATTCCCTGGGTAGGATCCGGAAGCTATACTCAGATACTTCCCGTTTTACTATTGTTTGCTTCTGGGACCCAACCTGTGGT